>JBAHZX010000150.1:0-37608 GCA_037132815.1 Shewanella sp. | reverse complement strand
CTTCGCTAAGGGAATACGGCTACCGTGGAATAAAGTATCTGCGGTGACTGATGTTTGTTTATGGCACTGACTACATTCATAGACATCACGAGTAGTAAGCTGATAACTATGTTCACAACTGCACCTAGGGCAAATAAAACCGGTAGGCCATCTGATGTACTTTAGGTGGTTTAAATAATCAATTTCAGAACCAAAATGACGTTGCCATTCAAAAAAACTAGCTTCAGGGGTTTTCATAGTATAAATCACTTTTAGTCGTAATTTATACTATAAGCATAGACCGAAACTGACTCATCTGCAGAGGCATGTATTAATATGACTGTAAAAAGTGAGCCAAAAATGTCACCTAATCAGCTAATGCAGGTGATAAAAGGTATTTTAGCCAGGGAGTTTTTCAAATTATATCCACATTAAAAGACGTTATCTCTGGGGAGGGAAGCTTTGGGCTCAGAGTTATTATGTTGAAACCATTGGGAATGCAACGGAAGATACGATTTTTAAATATTTTTCCTAGCATAGGGATGAATTAAAAAGTCGAATCAACGATAATTTTCAGGTACTAATTCTTACATCTTGAAGTGGGATGGGGATAAAATATTTGGAGGGAAATAGCATCAAGATGAAACCAGAGGTATGCATATTGTATTATCGATTGGTATTAGGTTGGTTCTTCAACTGGGGCTGCGGCTAATTCTTGATAATGCTGCTTGAGCCTGACAAATGTTGCACGTGAGTTTGGCGTTGAATGAGCCTTTGATAGCATTAAGATCCTCAGCAGTCCTTCATAGATTGAATATTTGGTGATTTTGATATCTGTGGATTGAGTCTGTTTGTAACTGATCCAGAAACAGACAATCATTCTGATGGTCTCTGCTAGAGGGAGGATTTCATCTTGCTCAATAGCTAATACACCATCTTGTTCGAGCTTACTCAGAACATGCCTGCTGCGAGCGAGCACTTGCTGTTGCACCTCTAAATATTGCTTTTTGAGTTCATTATCGCGACTCAATATATCCGTGAGATTGGCATACATGAACCTAAATTCCCACATGGCATAAAAAATAGCATCGAAGTAACCTATCAAGAGATCGACGTTGACGGGTTCACCTTCATAGGGTTGAAAGCTGGTCTCTATATGTCTTTGGTAAAGGGAAAAAATAGAGCGAATAATGTCTTCTTTATTGCGGAAATGGTAATAGAGGTTACCCGGACTCATGCTTAAGTGTGCAGCAATATGATTGGTAGTAATACTCCTTTCACCATGCTCGTTAAATAACTCTAGGCTGGCATGTATAATTTTATCGCGGGTTTTCATTTTTGTCCTAATGGCATTTTACTAAATCATTGAGCTTACTTCCCCTAAAAGGGTCCGAGCTTATGAACTTGGTTGACAAACATACTAGCACTGACGGAATTCATCAGGCAAAGCATCATTATCGCTAGTTTTGGTGCTGTGATAGCATTATGACTTTCAAGTGTATATATTTTAGGTTCTAAATTCCTATGAATCGTTTTTTTTACTCTGTCTTACTCTACTTATTGCTGCCATTTTTAGTTCTGTATTTAGTCATACGTGGGATTAAGAGTGCTGACTATCGCAGGCGCTGGGGTGAGAGGTTTGGCCTGACATCACTAGAACAAAGCGATCTGTTAATTCATTGTGTGTCTATGGGGGAGACATTGGCGGCAGTCCCCTTGATAAAAGCGATTCAGAAAGCATACCCTCTGTTGGGCATTACAGTGACCACCACCAGTCCTACTGGTTCTGCCGAGGTTATCAAGGCCTTTGGCTCTAGTGTGCAGCACTGTTATTTACCTTTCGATATTTCAATCTGTATTAGGCGTTTTCTGCAGCAACTAGCGCCTAAATATTGCATCATTATGGAGACAGAACTCTGGCCAAATCTGATTCATCAGGCATCGAGTTCGGGGATGAAAATGATGCTGGCAAACGCCCGTTTATCAGAAAAATCGGCGAAAAAATATCAAAAACAAGCAAAACTGATTTTACCTATGTTACAGGGACTAGATTGGATCGCGGCTCAATCTGAGCAGACGGCCGCACGTTTTATCGACTTAGGGGTTAAACCTGAAAATATCAGTGTCTGTGGTAGCCTAAAGTTCGATCTCAGCATATCGACGGATAAAAAAGAGCAAGCTAAGGCATTGCGGCAGAAGTGGCTGAGGGGGAATAGTCCAATATGGGTGGCTGGCAGCGTGCACCCTGGAGAGTTTGATGCCATCTTGAATGCTCATCGCCAGATTTTAGCGGATAAGCCAGATGCTTTACTTATCATGGTGCCCCGTCATCCTGAGCAGTTTAATGCCGCGGCTGCTAAGATTGCTGATGCTGGATTTAACTTAGTTCGTCGTAGCTTAAATGAGCGGGTAAAGATTGAAACTCAAGTGCTATTGGGCGACACCATGGGTGAATTACTCACTTTTTATGGTGCTGCAGATCAGGCTTTTATTGGTGGAACCCTAATTAATAACGGTGGTCATAACCCACTAGAACCCGCCGCATTAGGCTTACCCGTATTTGTCGGCCCACAGCACTGGAATTTTGCCGAAATCACAGGCCTGCTGAAAGAGGCTGGATCGTTGAAGGTGATCGCTTCGGATAGTGAGCTTGCTGATGAATTGATCAGTAAGTTCAATGATGGGTCGGCTTATCGAGCGGCTAGTGAGGCTGGATTAAAGGTTGTAGCTGCTAATAGAGGTGCGCTAAAGGAGCAGTTTGCTCTAGTCAGTAAGTTAATCGTGTCTTGATGGGTTCCCTTATAAGACAATGCAACAGAGAGACGCTCCCATAGGGTAGATTTTAAAGTGGATTTATACTTGCGTTATTGACTTTGCTCTGTCTGTTATAAGGAATAGGCTAGCGCGGTGGTTAAAGCCTCGTCTACATGGATGTAGGTTCAGGTTCAGTCTGGAGCGATGAACTGGTGTGCTAAACCACTTTTAATTGCCACTGAAATCACGCACCTTGAGGGAGGCGGGTATAATTAGTATTGACCTAAACTTTGGTATAGCCTTTCATCAAGTCCTGCCAGTTAAATTCGGTGAATGCTAGAGCAGGGAGTTTTCCCTTCTCTTTGGTTAACGAGCGTAATAAGCGGTCAAGGTTTGCAGTTTGCCACTTAGCATTTGGCACTCTGATCTCTCCTCTATCGAAGTCTATCAGATAGAATTCATTATCTGTGATCAGGATGTTTTTGGCATTGAGGTCGGCATGATAGACGCCGCGCTGGTGGAACTTAGCGATGCTAGCCCCCAATTGTTGCCACTGCAGGTTGGTCATCGACTCTTTGCTTAGTTTAGCCACAAGATCTTGTGCCCCGTTAACTCGTTCGATAATGATATCGGCTCGGTAGTGCAGGCCGCTGCGCTCAACATTGGCGGCAATGGGTCTAGGTACAGCAAAGCCTTCGTTAAAAAGCTGAGTAAGCAGAGCGAGTTCTGCCACTGCTCGTGTCTTGTGCAGTCCGGTGAATAGGTACTTGTCCTTGCTTAGCTTCTCTATCAGGCCACCGCGATAGTAATGGCGCAGCACCCATTCACTCTCTTTATCTTCTTGTATTTGGTTTTGAGCTGTTTCGAAACAAGGCTTCACAAACCAAGTAATGTAGCGTCCCATAGATGAGCCAGTGACTGCTGATTTTTTTCGCCAAAAATCAATATTGAACCATTCAGTGGTGATCGCTTGTGCAGCGGTGACACAATAAGCTATGGCACCTAGACTGGTCTGTTTTATCTGCACGCTTATTTTGGGCCGATCTGCTTGAATGTTAGTTGGCATAAAGTCTGACTTACAGTGATTAAAAATAGAGTGAAGCCTTAGGGCTGAGTTCATTCTACATCAAGTCGTATGATTCGAAGAAATTTTAGCTGTTTCAGCACAGTTGGTAGATCTTGTTCAAGCTAAAATTAGTGGCTAGTTTAGAGGTGAGTGTTATTGTATCTATCATTATGGTTTGCTTTTAGAGAACTCGTTTAATTGAAATATTAGTTTGAGTCCTATGCCTATCTATAACATGCTTGGTTGTTTCACTCGAACCGTCATCGGCAATGATGACTTCATCTGGTTTAATGGATTGGCATCATGAATTATTTGAAGTTATTGCTTGAATCTAGCACTCAAGGAAGTCTTGTTAGTTTACTCCTATTTAATTAAACTCTGTAGCTTCATCTCTAACTCTTTGGCCCCATGAGCTTAAAACTAGATAATATCAACTCTCTGTGTGTGTTACGTTTGTCTGCAATCGGCGATGTATGTCATGCGGTTGCTATGGTACAGGCGATACAGAGGCAATATCCAAAGCTCAAGATTACTTGGGTTATCGGTAAAGTCGAATATCAGCTGCTGCAGCATTTGGTTGGTGTCGAGTTTGTTATTTTTGATAAGTCACAGGGCTGGCGTAGTTATTTTCAGTTACGCGAGGATTTGATGGGACAGAGGTTTGATGTGTTACTACACATGCAAGTGGCCTTGAGAGCGACTATCGCTTCACTGGCAATTTCCGCTAAGCTTCGGGTTGGTTTCGATCGTGCACGAGCAAAAGAAGGCCAATGGTTGGTGACTAACCATAGTGTCGAACCTCTTAGTACTCCTCATGTACTCGAAGGCTTTATGGGCTTCGCTAAGGCGATAGGGGTAGTAAACCTATCGCCTAGCTGGGAGATCCCAGTCCCTTTCGTCGATACTGAATGGGCTAAGGAGATGATCCCCGATGGTGATAAAACATTAGTTATCTGCGCTGCCGCGAGTAAGGCTGAGCGTAACTGGCTACCTGAGCGCTACGCCGCGGTGGCAGAGCATGCTGCATCTAAAGGTTTCAGAGTGATACTTTGCGGTGGGCCTGCCCCCTTAGAGCTTGAGTTAGCCAAACGCATTGAGCAAGCTTGTGCAACTCCGCTGAAAAATCAGGTAGGCGAGACGTCTCTCACTCAGTTATTGGCTGTACTAAAACAAGCCTCTATTGTTCTGGCCCCAGATACAGGGCCAGCGCATATGGCGGTGACTCAAGGTACACCTGTTATAGGGCTTTATGCTCACTCAAATCCAGAGCGCACTGGGCCATATACCAGTCTGGAAAATGTGATAAGTGTATACGACAAAGCCATCAAGTCTCAGAATGATGGAGATAGTGTTTGGGGAAAGCGAGCAAAGGGGTCGTCTTTGATGAAGATGATTCAGCTTGAAGCTGTCATTAAACAGTTTGATATACTTTCAGGCAAGCATCACTTAAATTTAAAAATTACTTGAACGGGCTTGAAAGAAAGTTCTGTTTAGGTGTTATGAAATTGAAGTATAGTGGGCTCTCCAGTTTACCGATTTTTTAAGGTGATAATTCAGCCATTAAGATCAACGGATGGTCACAGTCAGAGTTTAACACTCAGAATTATGAGAGCTAGTGTCGCATCAATAATAGTAGTAAAATTATATATATGCAGCTTTATAAGGTAAGCATACTAAAAATTAAAAATGTATAAGCATACTAAAAAGATAGTTTTATCATGAAGGATAAATGGATGTTGTTGGAACCAAAGTTTTTGTTTGTTCCTGTTTCTACTCCTGAAGGAATTGGGGAGTATATGCGCTCTAAAATCATTGCCGATGAGGTCATGAATCGCTGGCCGAATGCCAAAATTGACTTCGTATTGAATCGACATGTTTCTTATATTGGTGATTGTCCTTACTCCACTCACCTAGTCGATGATACACCAACTAAAAAAATCAATGAAGTTAATCAATTAATCACTGAGCTTAAGCCTGATGTGGTTATTTTTGATGCTGCGGGCCGTAAGGCTCAACTTAAGCATGCCCATCGCATGGGAGCAAAGGTTATTTTTATCAGTCAGCACCGCCGGAAACGCTCTCGTGGTATGAAGCTTGAGCGAGCTTTGGTTACCGATAGTCATTGGGTCGTTCAGCCTAAGTTTATTATTGGAGATATTAGTCGATTTGATAAATTTAAGTTAGACCTGATAAAGCGAGAACATCCAATATTTACGGGTAGTATTTTTACTTCACCGACGAGTGAATTACAACAAGCTCTCTATGATAAATATGAGATTAAGCAAGGAAAATACCTACTATATAGCGCGGGTTCTGGTGGTCACTATTTGAAAAATGAATTAGCTGCCGATCTTTTTGCTCAAGTCGCTAAAACTGTTTATCAGAAATCTGGGATCTCGAGCCTAATAGTTTTTGGCCCAAATTACCCTAAACATGTACCTGAGATAGAAGGAGTGCAGTCCATTTCTCATCTTGATAGCAGTGAGTTTATTAACTTATTGAGTGGTGCCAAGGCGGCAGTTTTAAGTGGTGGAGATACACTGATGCAATCCATAGCACTTAAAATACCGACACTTGCTGTGGCAATATCCAAGGACCAATTGCAGCGTATCGATAGGTGTGTAGCTGCTAATATAATATTAGCCTGTGGCAGCGGACAGCAGGAAATGCTAACTCAGACGCATAAGTTGATCGATGTGGAATCTCTTAATAACTTACAAGACAGAATGGCTAGCTTGAAAGATGAGGGTGGATTGGATATTGGCATGTCAGAGATTGCTCGCCTACTCGCCTTATAGAGAGCCGAGATCATTAATAGTCCAAACTAAATATCTTGGACTATTAATATTACCGCTTCTTCGCATTTAAACTAGAGTTGGCAGTTATTCTAGTGGTAACCAGACCTGAGCATGTAAGCCGCCGCTAACCCTATTAGTCAATACGACCTCACCTTGATGGCGATCGACGATACGCTTGATGATGGCGAGTCCCAGACCCGAGCCAACACTGCCTCTGGCTGTATCGCCTTGAGTGAAAGGTTGAAATAACTTAGAGACCTGAGATTCTGGAATACCTGGGCCATCATCTTCTACGCTAAAGCCTACACGTTGTCCGTCGAAGTGAGAGCTTAGCCTGACCCAGCCATTTCCATAACGATAAGCATTCTCCACCAAATTGCTCAAAATGCGTTTAATGGCAATACTCTGAATCGGGATCTCTGGACATTCGTTGAGTACTAGTTCAATTTTTCTTTCACGATTAGATTCGGCAAGAGCGACATCTTGGATAAGGTTATTGATCTGTTCCTGCTCGCGAACACTCTCTTGATCTTGCCTGATATAGGCAATGAACTGATTAATGATAGCATCCATATCTTCTATGTCGTGGGCGATACCATCCTTTAGATATTCATCCTCAGCAACCATCATCTCAGAGGCCAGACGAATGCGGGTCAAAGGTGTACGTAAATCGTGGGAGATCCCCGCCATTAACAGTGCCCTATCTTGTTCTAGCTGTTTCATACCGTGAGACATTTGATTAAATGCGTTGGTGACTTCGACAATCTCGGTTGAGCCAGTCAAAGGCAGAGGTTCTGGATAATTTCCCATAGAAACTGATATCGCCGCTTTTTGCAGTCGTCTTAGTGGCCTGTTCTGTTGTCTGGCAAACCACCAGCCACCAGCGACACTTAAGGCACCAATCACCATAAGGTAGAGGGTGAGGGGGGATAAATTATATTCGTTGAATCCAGTTAGGGGGATCTTTATCCAGATAGAAGGAGCCTGAGGAGGGCGGATCCAGACTTCAAAAGTTTTGCCTTGAGCTATTCTTACTTCTGCCTTTCCGCCTAAGTGTTCTGACATCTGAGACGAGAGCAGTGAATAATAAGTTGCTTGATCCAGGCCGGATTCACGAGCTTGCTTCTGATTATAGACATGCATTCCATCGTCGCGAACTTTGGCATTGAGGGCATCGACCATAGTGAGGTGTTCCCGACCTACATCTACACCATCGACAAACAGTAGCTTTATCTGACGTGCAATCAATTGATTGACCTGCTGATAGGTGGGTTGGATGAAATAGACCGCGAGCGAGAGATAAGAAACCAGTTGGTTGATCAGCAAGAGGCTACCAATCAGTACTACTGTTTGGCTAAATGCACTGCGGGGTAAAAGCTTTTTCAGCCACTTCATCTAACTGGTTTTCCCCTTTGACCGATAAAAATAAGCTACGTTACATTAGAATGGGTATAGACACATTTTAACTACGCGAGGTGCCATCTGGCACGAAGACATAACCAAGCCCCCAAACTGTTTGGATATATCTGGGGTTGGTTGGATCTTTTTCAATTAAGCGTCTCAAGCGGGATACCTGCACATCGATAGAACGTTCGAGAGCCGAATAATCGCGACCTCGGGCTAAATTCATCAATTTATCCCGAGACAGTGACTCACGAGGGTGACTCACTAGTATTTTCAATACGGCAAACTCACCACTGGTGAGGGAGATTGCTTGTTCATTGTGGTGCATCTCACGTGTTGCAAGATTGAGTGTAAATTCGCCGAAGGTGATCTCTTCTTCTTGCTGAGCCGGTGCTCCGGGGACATCCTGACTCTGTCTGCGCATTACAGCCTTGATTCTGGCGAGTAATTCACGAGGATTAAATGGCTTAGGTAGATAGTCATCGGCGCCGAGCTCCAGTCCTATAATACGATCCACTTCATCTCCCTTAGCCGTTAACATGACTATAGGTATCGTTTTCCCCTGCTGGCGAAGTCTACGACATATGGAGAGGCCATCTTCTCCTGGCAACATTAAATCTAGGACTAATAAATGAAAGTTCTCACGTTCGAGTAACCTATCCATCTGTTCGGAATTGGCGGCGCTGCGAACCTGGTAACCTTGTTCCATAAGATAACGCTCGAGTAAGGCTCTTAGCCTCATGTCATCATCGACGACGAGAATTTTAGAGGTTTCCTGTCCCATGCTTATTATCCTTTTTATTGGAGTCCGAGGGTGGTCGGTAACCAACTGGCCGATATTGAATATATTAAATCCACATTAGTCGCTAATATAGCCGCTTTTAAAGCCCTCTTACCAGCGACTCTTTGCTTGTATGCGGGTGAGATCTTACTTAGTGCCAAATAAAATAGTGTAATCGATTGAAAAACAATGTTTATTATTTATTTGTCAATATGGCTGTAAAATTGTAACAAATAGGAGTGTAAGGCTTTTATCACGCATTACGGGTTCAATCCTTTTGTTAAAGAGTCAGGTGATTTATAGATCACTATCTGGCTTAATATGAGTCTTTTTGTGGCATATCTGGTAAATTTAATACATTTCGTTCACCGATTAAACTAGCAATAGTGAAGGTTTCAGCTTAGGATCGACACCAAAATCACGTTATTAGTTACTGGAATATCAATTGCAGACACATTGTGGAGTCATCATGGGTATCAGAGCCATAGTTGTAGATACAGCAGGCACAACAACCGATCTTAGTTTTATTAAGGATACGCTTTTTCCCTATTCATCCAAGGCTCTCCCCGACTTTCTTAAAGAAAATGAACACAATGTTTTAGTAGAAAACTGCATTTGTGATGTCAGAGATATCGCCCTTGAGCCAGACGCTTCTCTTGAGCGTGTTACCGAGATACTGCAACAGTGGGTAGCCGAAGATAGAAAAACCACGCCACTTAAAACACTGCAAGGTCTGATCTGGAAACAAGGGTATGCTAAGGGAGAGTTCACTGGCCACATATTCCCTGATTTTATTCAGGCTATAGATGGGCTAAAGCAGAAAAATATGCGTATTTACAGCTTTTCATCTGGCTCAGCAGAAGCACAGAAGTTACTCTTTGCTCACAGTGATGGCGGCGATCTAACTCCTAAGTTTGATGGACACTTCGATACTCGAACTGGTAATAAGCTGTTCAAGCAAGCTTATTGTAATATCATCAACACCATAAGTTTAGCGCCTAAGCAGGTGCTATATATTTCTGATGTAGTTGAAGAACTTAAAGCAGCCGCAGAAGCGGGTATGCGCACTGTACAGATGGTTCGTTCAGATGATCAGCGTACTGGTAGCCATAGACAGATCGCCAGTTTCAATGAACTGACTTTCTAAGATCCATACACTTTTAAAAGCGTATCCAGCTCAGTATTCCTGTGTTTGCTGCTCAATATTAATAAACAATTGTATGTCTTCTTAAGCTGGTATTTTGCATACAAGATTTACACTCCTCTGTTGATAATCTGATAGGCGCTATACCCAGTAAGCATCAGTAAGCTGGGTGTCGCCACTAAGTGGGCAAATATGTTGGGCTCGGTACTGAAATGTAACCAAAATAGCAGTGCCCAACTTGTTCCAAGGTAACTCAAACTCATTACTCGATGCTTATTTGATTGAGACATTATCTACTCCTATTGTATTACGCTATTAATTAGATCTATTCATCACGACAGTTCATTACGAAAGGTGCTAATACCAAAGGAACTAAAAAGGTGATCAGTTTTAGTTGTTAAAATTAACCCTACCTACATTGTGAGTCTTGAAGTGAGAATAACTATCTCCTGCAACTCACGCCTTGTTAGTGATAATTTTTCTTGTGTAATACTTGATCACTTAATTAATTCCTTTGGCATAATAACCAGTAAAACTTCTGGGGCTGCGTCAGAGGTTTCAGTTGAAGTTCCTAGTGTGTTCTCAGTATAGAAACTAGACAATATCTTATAAAGTGTCATTATTGACAAAATAAAGGTTAAAAGTGACAATTTGTAACTAACTATAGTATTGTGAGTTGTAGCTTTAATATGCAGATGCTTTGTACTTGTTGATGATTGAACTTGAGGAGAGTCTGAGATGAAGAAAATAACAATATTGGCAGCAGGCAATGTGGTTGCCGGTGGTATTGTCAGTTTTCTCGACGTATTCAGTTTCTGTAATACTTATTGGCGACGTATGAATCCAGACGCAAAGGAAGACCTGTTTCATTGTCATGTGATTTCATATGATGGTCAGCCAGTGAATACCAATCAGAATTTTAAAATTCCAGCCATAGGCCTAGATAAACCCGAAGATATTCTGCAATCCGATGCCGTTATTCTTGCGTCTGCCTTCGTGACTAGTTCAGAAGATTTTCAACTCTACCTTAATGAATTTAAACCTCTGTTCGAGCCTCTAAGGATCTTTGCTACCAGTGGAAAACCTGTAGCGGCTTATTGCTCAGGCACCTTGATGTTAGCTGCCTCTGGTGTACTCAATGGTCGTACGGCCACGACCGTTTGGTGGTTAAAGGAGATGTTTGAGCGAAAATTTCCTGAGGTGAATCTGTGTATGAATAAACTGGTTATCTCAGATGATCACATTCATACCGCAGGAGCGACAACCTCGAACATGAGCTTGGCACTTCATCTGATAGGAATTCTTGCCGGTGAGCAAATCGCCTATCAGATGGCAAAGATATTACTGATAGATCCCAATCGAACCTCACAGCAGCCCTTTATGTCCATGGATTTTTCCATTGGCTTGAACCAGCATAAAGATGGCTTAGTGACTAAAATACAAAACTGGATGCAAGCACACATAGGGCAAAGCTTCTTGCTCGATGATATTGCTGATAAATTTTCTGTGGGTAAACGCACCATGATCAGGCGCTTTAAGAAGGCGCTCAATGAGACCCCAACAAGCTATATGCAGCGTTTACGTGTCGATGAGGCTAAGCGATTACTCGAAACCACCGAACTTGCCCTAGAGCAGATAGTAGATAGGGTTGGCTACGAAGATGTGAGTTCATTTAGAAAGCTGTTTATCCAGCTAACGAGCCTTAGCCCCAGAGCATACCGAGAGAAGTTTAATATCCATAGCTGCTGTTAACTCTGCTGAAAACAGTAACGGGTATAAAAACCTTTTTATTTATTCGTTATCGAAATAAAAAATCAAGAGCAGTAAATTAGAAGTGCGCTGTTAATACAGCGCACCAAGTTGCAACCAAATCGCCACTTCATTAACACTCTTTACAGTAATGTGCTTTTCATTTACTCTTAAGTCATTAACAATGAACGATAGTAAACTAAATTGTTCGCTGACTACAGGTTCACTTTTCGTAAAATTGTCTAGGACAACCAGTTTCCATTTAGTTAAAAGCAACGAGTCAGCCATTTAACATTAAGCTATTTAGCCTTTACGCTAGGGATAAAACGGTAGTTATAACAACAAATATACTGGGAGAAAATCGGTTAGGCTGTTCTCCTTCATTGCTAACGTTAACCCGCTATTTTATTTGCCATTAATTGGGGGTTACAGATTCAGACGTTTTCAATTATGAATAAACAATCCGGTTTCACATTAATTGAGCTAGTTATTGTCATTATAATTTTAGGTATTTTGTCAGTAACAGCATTACCAAAATTCTTAAACTTGCAAAGTGATGCGGAACAAGGGGCAATGTATGGCTTAAAGTCAGCATTAGAATCAGCCTCTACCATGACATACAGTAAAGCCAAGATTGAAGGGGCGGGTAATTCTGATGATGAAACACTTTCATCGGGTATAAGAATCACATTCGGCTACCCTTTTGCAACACAAGAAAACTTAAAATTGGTGATTGATTTTAGTGAAGAAGAGTGGAAACTCAGCGGCACAAGGCCTGCCGTCACTTTTACGATAGAACAGTACACCGAAGACATGACTGTGAGTGAAATTGCAAGTGATACTGTTTGCAAACTTATATATACCGAAGCAGATCTAGGCGAAAGGCCAGACATTAGCATTTTTGGTTGCCTTGACTAAGTCATTATTACTGAGAGTTGTCCTCGTTAAATGTCATGCTGACAATAAATGTGAGCATGGTGATCATTAACATTTTATTTCTAGCCTCATCACTTTCTTTGTGAAGCTAAATCTCAGAGTGATAAACACTCTGAGATTTAGTACCAATTACTGCCTTACAATCCGAAGATTATCTTCTCGCTCTTGAGCGATCTTTCCATGCCTAAGGTTAGGCCTAAGGCGATAACTAAGGTCACTGCCGAGGATAGGACTAACTGCAACATGGGGATTTCACGGCCCTTGATGAAGGCGATCAGTGCCTGTTGCTGCCCTGAGATGGGGATCCATTGCAAGGTATCCGGAGCTATGTTGTAGCTAGCGGCCATCGACAGCATCATGGGTACTATAAGTACTAAAGTCAGATAGGACTGAGCCTCTTTAAAGCTTTTAGCCATAAAGGAGACAAAGAGTTGTAGGCTTGCGGCCATCATGGCGATAGGCAATCCAATCAATAGCATGAGCAAAATAAAGTCTGTGCTTATGTTGACCGTAAACCCAAGTTCATGCCAAGGGACGTAGGCGTAGGCTATTTTGGAGATAATCAGCGTTAACAGCAAACCCAACATGGCGAACACCGTCACGGCAAACACTTTGGCCAGCACTATGCTACGGGTCGATACAGGGTGACTAAGTAATAAGGCCAATGAATTACGCTCTCGCTCACCGGCACTGGTATCTATGGCCAAGTTCATACCTGAGATAAATACTGCATAGATCATGGTCATGGTGGCGACACCTAAGATAATCCCACCTTTAGAGTCTGGCGTAGCTTGATCTTCTATTTTCACCTTAATTGGCTGAACCACTCGCGGGTCTATGCCTCTGGCAATTAAGCGTAAGCTGCCCATCTCGGTACTGTAGGTCTGTAGGTTACGTTCGAGACGGCGAATAGAATTTTGTAGCTTCTCATTAGAGTTATCGGCGATCAGTATAACTTCGGCGCTCAGGCCTTTAGCCATTTGAGCGGCATAATCTTCGCTGATCACCAGACGGATATCTTTCACATCCATCGGCTCACCTTCGTCATCAGTACCGCGACTATCACCATGGGTGATCCCTTGGCTGGATAGGTACTTGATGAGATCGGGTGCGTTATTGGCATTCTCTATTTTGATATGGAGATCTTTTGGACTCGACATCTGACCTATGAGTAGCATAAACATGCCACACATCAACAGGGGCGTACCAATAGCGTAATAGAGACCGGCCATGACAGATCGCTTGTCTCTGGCAGCATCGATAAGTTCCTTACGAACCATAGTCATCATTTTGCTCATCATGCTGCTATTCCTTCATCAGTGCCGATCAATTGGATAAATGCATCCTCCAGAGAGTCCTTACCTGTCTGACGACATAGCTCATCCGGGCTGCCTATGGCAACGACTTTACCGTCTGCCATCACGATCACCTGATCACAGAGGGCGGCCACTTCTTGCATCACATGGCTAGAGAATAAGACACAGTGCCCTTGTTCCTTGAGTGCTTTTAATAGATCTCTCAGTACTCGGGTACTCATCACATCTAAACCCCGTGTCGGCTCGTCGAGTATGATGTTGGTTGGCTGATGGACTATGGCCTGAGCCAATGCCGTCTTCATCCGTTGGCCCTGAGAGAAACCTTTGCAGCGACGATCGGCAATGTCATCCATATGTAGTTGAGTGAGAACTTTAGCGGTTGCAGCCTTGGCTTCTGCTCTCGACAAACCATTGAGCTCGGCAAAATAACTTACATACTCTCTTGGTGTCAGTCTTTCATAGAGCCCGAAAGGGTCAGGGAATAACCCCAGCTGTTGTTTGGCTTCGATTGGAGACTTAGACACGTCTATACCATCTATCTCGGCGATACCTTCGTCGGCTTGTAGCAGGCCAAAAATGGTTCTCAGACACGTCGTTTTACCGGCACCGTTAGGACCAAGTAGTCCGGTTATTTGGCCATTTTGGGCCTCGAAGCTCAGATTATCGAGTGCCTGAACCTCGTCGATACGCTTAGATAGGTTAGATACTTTAATCATGACTGTCTCCTTGGGCTATTGCCTGATCTGATACTGGTACTTGTTCATGCTCTAGTGGGGGGATGGCCTCGACGGTACTGGCATTGAGGTAAAAGTTACGGCTCACATCCTTGTTGAGGCATTCACCATCTAACTCCTGCACGTTGCCAGTGTCGACGAGCTTTGCGATAAGGTCGTTACCACAAGACTGATAAGCGACTCCGTGGGTGGCGAAGGGGGCGATAAAGTGTTTAGCGTTGGTGAGTTTTTCTATGGCTAACTCTCCCCAGCTCGGCGGGGTGGCTGGGTCTAACTCTCCAGATAGCACTAAGGTGGGGATGTCACTGGCAATGGGCGCAGAAAAGTCGGCATCCACGGCAGGCATATTCCAGATGGCGCAGGATTGCTCGAATGTGGTCACCATCTCCTTACCAAAATAAGTCTGCTTGGCAGCGTGTCGTTCAGCTGCGGTGAGTCGTTGCCAATCTTCGCCACAAATGACTGAGGCATGCATGCCCATGGCAATACCTGTGCTATCAATAGTGAGAGAATAGAGTCCTAAGATTGGTTGGAAATTACCTTTAGCAGCTTCGTTTATTGCATGTGGAATAAGCGCGCGGACATTAGGCATATACAGGGCCATTCTGATGGACCCCATAAACTTGGCTCGAGTCATGGTGAGTTGGGTTGCCTCGCCAGTTAATGGATCTCGTACTTGGCTGATCATTGGCGCTATGGCTAGCTTGGCATCGACACTGGCTAAGTCTGATTTTAGGTTGGGAAACTGAGCGTTACAGAGCTTGTTGGTGTTGCAATCTTCAATCAACAAATTAAAGGCGCGGCTGATGGCATTGCCGATGGCCAATACACTCTGTTGCATGGGGACGACACCATCTATCGTGACCGTCGACAGTACTTCCGGGTAGTGACGTAGATACAGCTGTGCCATGCGAGTGCCGTAGGAAATGCCATACACATGCAGTTTGTTATAGCCGAGATGTTTGCGTACGGCTTCGAAATCATCCAGTGCATTCAGGCTGCCATATTGAGTCACATCGGTATCGAGTTTATCTAGGCATTTTTGAGTCTCTGTAGCCACATCAAAATCAGCTTCGTTAATCGCCAAGGGGTTTTCGAAGCCGTCGGCATCACAATTTAACATGTTAGAGCGACCAGTGCCGCGCTGATCTATGAGTAAAATATCTCTACTCTGACGTATTTTTCTGAACATACGGTTAAAACCAGCGGCGTTATCTATGGCCGATTGACCTGGACCACCGGCGATGGCAAGAAAGGCTTCGGAATGATTACTGCTTTTTATCGCAGCAAGTACAGCATAATGGATCTCTATCTGTTTACCATCTGGCTTAGCAGGATTTTCAGGGACTGTGATAAAGCCGCAGTTAAGCTGTTCAGACAGACCATCTAGATAACAGTTTTGCTCATTCTGACTAACTGCAGTCCTAGGCTTATTCTCGCTGCTATCAGCATTTGCAGAGGCCAAGGCTGGAAGGCTTAGAATCATGCTGCTGATAAGGAGTGTACAGATCAGTGTCATTAATGACTTGCCCTTTATTATACTTATGGCCTCTCTTGTTTCAGACCTGTCTAGCTTTCGATGAAGCATACTGGCTATTCCTTTCTTGAAAATTACTCAATCTATGATAGATTACCACTATATCAGTGTATCAATGTATTAATACAGTATATAAATGCTAATGTTAGAACTAATAAATGTCAACCCCAGTAGTGGTGAACCCATATATCGACAGCTGAGCGAACAGATTGTGCGTTTGATTGTGGGTGGACAACTAGAAACAGAACAAGTGCTGCCTTCGGTACGGAAGATGGCCGAACACCTGTCGGTAAATCCTATGACAGTTTCTAGGGCTGTGCAGCAGTTGGTCGAGCAGGGATGGCTGGAGAGACGCCGTGGTCAAGCTACCAGGGTGGCTAAACGTGAATATAGCGAGACAACCTCGAGTGCCCAGTTACTTCAGCCTGAGGTTGATGATCTGGTATCTCTGGCCAAACAGTTAGGCATAGATCGTGATGAGTTAATCACACTCATCGATAACTGCTGGCAAAGTCGTAGAAGAATAAACAAAATAATAACGAAAGGTTGAACTGATGGATATAAACCAGGTACCGACTCTTGAGTTTAACAAGGTCAGCAAACACTTCTCTGCTAAAGCTGGAGCTGGTAAGACTGTGATTAATTGCCTCTCAATAAAATTATTTCCCGGCATGGTTGTGGGTTTATTGGGAAAAAACGGTGCGGGAAAGTCGACCCTAATGCGCTGTGCACTTGGGATCATACAACCAAGTTCGGGTGAGATCACCACCTTAGGTGAGCCGATTCATCAACTTAGCTCAGAGGCTAAAGCGCAGATAGGCTATGTGCCACAACAAGCCTTTGGTTATGAAGGCTTCAGCGTTTCTAGGGCTCTGCAAATACATAGAAATTTCTATCCCACTTGGGATAGGGAGCTTGAGAATACCTGGCTCGAGCGTTTCGAACTGGATTCTAAGCAACAAGTTCAACGAATGTCTGTGGGCCAGCGTCAGTCTCTGGCCTTGATTATGGCTATGGCTTACCAACCTAAGCTACTGATTTTGGATGAGCCTGTGGCTAGCTTGGATCCCATAGTCAGACGTAAATTTATGTCGGTTCTGTTCGAACTTGCACTTGAATCAGGCTCTGCTGTGTTGTTTTCATCTCATATCACCTCAGATCTGGAACGTGTTGCCAGCCATCTGGCACTTATGAGATCAGGAGAGTTGGTGTTGTTCAAAGAAATGGACAGTGTTCGCGAAGAGATCAAGCTACTTACGTTCGAAAACGGCGAAGCTGTCCCGCAAGGACTCAAAGTGCTTAACCGGCATGGTAACAAGGTGCTGGTGGATAATTTCAGCGATAAATACTTTTCCAATACACCCAATATGACCGCCGAATCACTGAATCTCGAACAGTTATTTATGGAGCTGCACAGATGAGTCGCACTAACCCTGAGCTGATCCAGTCCAGAAGTAACAGTAGATCTTGGC
Organism: Shewanella sp.; assembly: GCA_037132815.1. Lineage (GTDB taxonomy): Bacteria > Pseudomonadota > Gammaproteobacteria > Enterobacterales > Shewanellaceae > Shewanella. The sequence goes on along the minus strand of JBAHZX010000150.1, from coordinate 19,938 downwards.
TGAATGTACTGCAGCGTCGATTAGCTGGCGTGATCCGCTTCTGGTTCTATGATCTTGGTAGTGCAAGTTTTATGGGGAGCGCACTACTGGGTTTATTGACACTGGTACTACTTATAGCAATCAATGAGTTGGAGATAGTGCCCTTAATGCTGTGTATGATACAGATCTCTGTATCGGCGGCGGTGGCCTGGCATCTGAATAGGTTGGCGGCGACAGAGTGGTCAATACTGATCCCAGAATATAGACAGAATATATTCTTTCAGTGTGGCTTTATACTGCTGAGCTCATTTATTATCGGCACCTTAATCTGCATACTGATTGGTGTCGAGGGGGCATTTACCCTATTACTGTTAGCGACAGGTTTAGGCCTGATTTTTATCTATCTGTGTCAGATAAAGGTGGGTGTCTTTTATCTGTCTATCTTACTGTACCTATGTTTAATATTTGTAGACTCTATTGCCGAACATATCTCTCCTGTGATGTTGGTGGCAGTGGTGCTTGCTAACCTGACTTTAGTCTGGGCAATATGGAAAAAATCCTTGGTGAGTGGTTGGCATCCGGATGCCAGATCTGTCTATTTAAATGGGTTGGATATGGGAGGGGTTTGTCTGCCTAAGTCTGATCTCTTTTTCAGTAAGCTCGAAAAATACCTTCATCCAGCTAATTTTTTTATGGGTCCTTTGCTGGCCTTGTTAATTATCGCCATGCCGATAATCACACTCATAGTGGCTGCATTTTCTCAGCTGGTGGGCGTGCAGATCTCAGCTTTGTTTATATTAGTGCAGTTTAGCTGCATGGCTTGCACCCTCGTGCATTGGAGTCGCATCCAGCGTTGGCGTGCGGTAGAAACCCTGTTTATGTTGCCAGGGTTTAGTGGTAAGCAGGGAATGATAGATGCGTTTAATCGCTCTCAATTTAACTTATTAATCGTGTTCACTTTAATCATGGCGGTTACTGCGGCTCTGGTTTCGTTATTCAATCCAGCCATCACTTTTACCATTTGGTTCCACCTTGTGTTGAGCACCTTCTTTGGTTGTGGCTTCCTCTTGGGGTTTGGTTGCGCGTGTAAAACGATATTACAGCTGTCTATAACAATGGTGATAATTTTTGCACATTGGGCTTGGGTTTCAGTAAGTTTACGTGTGTTTACCGAAAAAAATGACATTTGGTTATGGTTTGCGGGAGATTTAGCTCTAGTGGGTATATCTATTCTAACTATATGGTGGGGAAGTAAAAAGTTATGGAAAGGCGATCTGGTTTAAGGCCACGAATTTGATAAATCTGTGGTGGAACTAACAAAAGTTGAGCTATTGCTCTTATTTTTCTTGAGTCATTGACGTAAAATGTCTGAAAATAGGAACAGCTGTACGCTTAAAAAGGCCTCAAATATATGTCACTCGAGCAATATCATGTAACACGCTTACTTAAACAGCAGAGCCAAGCACTCGGCGACGCTATCGCGCTCGAAGGTTTCGAAATGGCGGCTCCATGGCATCGGGTGAGCTGGAGCAATTTTGATAACATAAGTAATCAGATAGCCCAAGCCCTGATTCATTTCGGCTTCGAGATTCAAGATCGCGTGGTCATACTCGCGCAGAATTGCCCTCAGTGGACCTGCGCCGATATTGCCTGTCTCAAGTCTCGTGCTATCGTTGTGCCTATCTATCCAACCAGCACCTTCGAACAGGCGAGTTATATTGTCGATGATGCAGAGGCGAAACTTATTTTCGTCGGCGATCAAATTCATTATGAAATGGCCTGTAAACTGGTCGACGCATGCAGCAGCTTGGTACAGGTGGTGGTGTTCGATAAAAGCATCACCCTACAAGATAGTGAAAATCATCATTATTTTGATGATTTAATTGCTGACAGCTACCCTGAAAAGGCGCTCATTGAGTTAGATAAACGATTTACAGAGGCCAATTTAGACGATCTGCTAACTCTGATATATACCTCTGGAACCACAGGTGAGCCAAAAGGCGTGATGCTGGACTATCGTAATGTCGCTTCTATGGTGCGCCAGCATGATAACTTCTTGCCATTTAAGCCTGGTGATGTGTCTCTAGCCTTCCTGCCTCTGAGTCATGTGTTCGAACGTTGCTGGAGCCTCTACGTACTTAGCCGTGGTGGACATAATGTCTATTTGCAAAGCCCAATGGCGGTACAAAAAGCTATAGTCCAGGTTCGTCCACACACACTTTGTGTGGTGCCACGATTTTTAGAGAAGGTATATAGCGCGGTACAAGATAAAGTATCTAAGGCACCGAGTAGCCGTCAGAAGTTGTTTGCCTGGGCCATGAATGTGGGTCATCGTCAATCTGAGGTGGGTCAGGGTCGTGCCAAAGCATCACTGGCTTTGAGCCTGCAATGGCAATTGGCCGATAAACTGGTGTTTAGCAAGTTAAAACAGGTATTGGGAGGACGCCTCAAATTTATGCCTGTTGGTGGTGCGGCGCTGGATCCTACCGTGAGCACCTTCTTCCAGAGTATCGATGTTCCTGTGTTATGTGGCTATGGTATGACAGAAACTACGGCAACAGCCACCTGTAATACTCTGGCCAATCGTGTTCCAGGCTCTAACGGCAATGTTCTACCCGAAATCGAGATAAAATTAGGTACGGATAATGAAATTCTGATTCGCGGTGATACCGTGATGCGCGGTTACTATAACCGACCACAAGAAACCGCCGAAACCTTTGAAGATGGCTGGTTGAAAAGCGGTGATGCGGGTCGTTTCGATGAGCAAGGTAACTTGTTTATCACTGATCGAATTAAAGAGCTAATGAAGACCTCTAACGGTAAGTATATCGCGCCACAGCGCGTCGAGGGTAAGGTGGGATGTTGTCCGTTTATAGAGCAAATTGCTATTGTGGCCGATGCTAAGAACTTTGTCACCGCCTTGATCGTACCTGCATTTGAGCTGTTAGAGGCTTGGGCAGAAGAAAGGGGGGTTCATTATGAGTCGTCTATGGAGCTGCTACGTCACAGCCGTGTCATCGAGCATTTTGAGAAACAACTCAAGACGTTGCAAGTTGATCTGGCAGGTTTCGAAAAAATTAAAAAATTTACTCTATTGTCGGAAGCTTTCTCTATAGAAGCGGGTTTAATTACCCCAACGATGAAGTTACGCCGCAAGATGATTTATCATAAGTATGCCCGTGAAATCGATGCTATGTATGGTAAATAAGTTAGTCACTACTTGCAACGCTAGGTAAAATCGCTTTTAGGACGAGAAAGGATGCCGCGGCATCCTTTCTCGTATATTGTGAGTGACGAAATTATAGAGACGAAGAAAGCGGCGTGACGTTAGTAAGCAACGGTACAATGAGAATAATACTAATAACAAAAATAATAAGAGGGTAATTCGATATGCCAGAGACTTCTTTTGACTTAGAGATCCAGCCAAGATTCAATGAAACCGATGGCCTTGGCCATATCAATAACACCGTGCTTCCTGTGTGGTTTGAGGCTGCACGTGAGCCAGTATTTGAGATCTTCAATCCTAGCCTAGATTTAAGTCAGTGGAACCTGATAGTGGCGGGCTTTACCATCGCCTATACCTTACCGACTAATTATGGCAAGCCAGTAAGTGTTAAGACCTGGATCAGTCGAGTGGGTAACTCTAGCTTTGAGGTGGCACAGCAGAGCTGGCAAGAGGGTAAGATGACCGCAGAAGCTAAGACGACTCTGGTGCATTACGATTATGGCATAGACAAGAGTCAGCCGATTTCAGCGGAGGTTAAATCTCAGCTTGCAAAGCTAACAGGTCCTAAATTCGGATAATTCGCTTTTATTTTTACTTGGATTACAAATAGTAAGTGCATGACATCATGGTTATTTATTTTCAGTCAATATAACATCGAAGTTGAAAGTGAATGTGTATCACGTTTAGCCGAGGATTCTAAGCTTTAAACCGAGAACGGACGTCGAGCAGCGGTTTGTCATGACTCCCCCTCCCCCGCACCTGCGGTACCTCTGAATACATTTTTGCTTAGTCGGTTTGGTTCTGACTAACACTTCCTATGGTTGATTAAAGTCTGCTCTAGATGAGAGATATGCCTCGTGATCATTACATCCCGTTTATTTGTATATGGGTAACAGGTCTGCCATTGCCAACAGGTGGCAGGTTCCGGTAATGATGCCAAATAAGATCACGATGGCAATCACAGGTGTTCCCCCAGGTACTCTAAAACCCTTATATTCTGGATACAAATTTCTTATTTTATGGGCCATCATGGCGGGTACAATTGCTGCCCAAATTGTAGCCGCAAGCGCAGCGAAGCCAATAGCGACCAGAAAACCATCAGGAAACAGTAACCCTAATACAGTCGGCGGCACAAAAGTAACCGTAGCCGTTTTTAAACGTCCTGACCGAGACTCATCAAAACCGAATAGGTCCGCAAGATAATCGAACAGACCCAGAGTCACTCCGAGGAAAGAAGAGGCGACAGCTAAGTTGGCAAACAGGGTCAACATACTGGTTAGCCAATTACTGGTCATCACTCCAGAAAGAGCACTAACCAAGACCCCCATGTTACCGCCTTGAGCTATGATATCGACAAAGTCACTCCTTGGGATATTACCCATGGTCGCCACTAACCAACAGACATAGATAACGAAGGCGATTAGCGTCCCCACAACAATAGCCTTGATAATCGTAGTGGGATCTTTACCGTAATATTTAACTAGGCTAGGTACATTACCGTGATAACCGAAACTCACTAGCCCGAAAGGTAGTGCTGCCAATAAATATACTAGATACGTCTCCTCACCATCTGGTTTGAAGAGTTTGATGGTATCTATATCGATCAGCAAGTTACCCACAGCGAGGAAGAAAGTAATGATCATGCCACCCAGCATGATAGTGGTGATCCTATCTACCGCTTTAGTACTGATAAAGACGATAAATGCCAAACCTAAAGCAAAGATCAAACCTGCTACGCTCTGGGGGAGCTTGATTCCAGCCGCTGCGAGACTGTGATTTACAATCGATCCGCCACCACTGATGTAAGCGTAGGCTAAGATGTAAAGCACGAAAGCGATGGAGAGACCATTCACGATCCGCCAAAACTGCCCTAAGGTCTCTCGAGTCAAAGTATCGAAACTGGCGCCGGGCTCGAAATGTAAATTAGTCTCTAAGAGTAACAAGCCCGAAACTAACATACAGAACCATACACCGAACATCATAACTATCGAATAGCTAAACCACATTCCAGCTCCAATGATCGGCAGAGTAAACATGCCAGCTCCAACAGCGGTTCCGGCTATGATCATAGCTCCACCAAGCAGGGAGTGACGCTCAGCCCCTCCCTTGCCCGCGTTCATATGATTTGCCATTAAACCTTGTGCTCTGCTGCGACGCTATTTTCAATGGTTTGTCTAACAGAGGAATGCAGTAATCCATTAGCCCTCAGTCTAATCCGATCGACTTCTTCTTTCTTGTCATTATCTAATATGTAGCCTAGTTGTTTTAGCTTAACACTCAGGGTGCCGTAGAGTTTCTTATCATAAAATTCAGGTGCCGTGATCCCATGAAGTGCACCCAATCTCTGTGCCAATTTATGACTCTCACGCTCAAGTTCTGAGCGATCTATCTTAGGACAGACAGTGAGTAGATTAAATATAATGGCATAGCGTTGCATCGTCTCGCTCACGGTGCCAGCGAGTAGCAACAATTGATTAATCTGATTATCTACAGGCGTGAAGCTAGTGGATTCTGTCACTAGTTTCTGTGCAACAAATAGATCCAGAATCTGAGTCACATGAGTTTCTATATCCTCGATACCCATAAACAATTCCGCTTGAAGCAAGGGATAGAAATCTTTTACTGTATTAATAATTTCCTCTCTGGTGACATGATCATACTGAGTTAAACAGCTTGCAATCAGCGATGGAATAATCAACAGGTGGATAATATTATTACGATAATAGGTCATAGCCACTGCAAGATTATCTTGTATGTAGATAATATCCCCTAGTGGATCGCTATCTAGTTGAAATTTATTAAGATCGAGACCTTGTTGTACCAGCAACTTACCATCACCTTCAGGTACTGATGTAAACTGGGTATAAGGTAGATCTTTAAGTAACTTTAAATAGATGTTTAACTGTTTTTCTAGCTGTGAACGCTCCAAGGCATGTTGCTCTGAGGCCAGTAATACTAGGCTGATCAGAGTCACCGAACTTACCGCTGCGGCATCGTTAATGCTTGTCATCACTCTCTTTGCTAAGGTATTTACCACAGGTGTTAGCCATTTAGGCTTTAGCTCAGGGTTTTTGGCTATTTCCTGTTTCCAGTTGGGTACCTGTTCGTTCAGATAGATGTCCAGCGTGATAGGTTGGCCAAAATTAACATAGCCTTGACCAAAGTTCCCCAGCTTACGCAGTGCTCCAAATAGCTGCCAAACAGACTCTTTCTTTTTCTTCTTGCCGCTGAGTTCTTTATGGTAGGTGGCGACTTCCATCACATGATCATAACCTAGGTACACCGGCACTAAGGTCACCGGCCTTTCCATGCCACGCAATACACTATTAAGGGTCATGGCGATCATGCCCGTTTTAGGTGTCAGTAGACGTCCAGTACGTGAACGTCCTCCTTCAGAAAAGTATTCTACCGAGTAGCCTTTAGTAAATAGCTGATCTAAATATTCACGGAAAACGGTTGTATAGAGCTTATTGCCTCTAAAACTACGACGAATGAAGAAGGCGCCGCCACGACGTAGCATGGGCCCTGCAGGCCAAAAGTTGAGATTGATACCCGCTGCGATATGTGGTGGGACCATACCTTGGTAATAAAGAATATAAGAAAGGAGTAGGTAGTCCATGTGACTACGGTGACAAGGTACATAGATGATTTCGTGACCATCATGATGTAGTTGCCTTACCTGCTCAGCGCCTTTAATATTGATGCCCTTGTACAGTTTGTTCCACAACCAGGTCAAGAAACGCTCGGCGATACGCACTAAGCTTTCGGAGTAATCTGCCGCAATTTCATCGAGATAATCCATCGCTTTGGCTCTGGCCTCACTTTCGGAGATCTTCTTACTTACCGCTTCCTCTTGAATGGCCTTCTTCAGCGACTCAGAATTTAACAGCTCTTGAAATAACAACTGTCGTTTAGGTAAAACGGGTCCGGTCATGACCTTTCGTTGACGGCTAAAGTGAACACGGGCCACACGAGCTAACTTGTGTGCGATCCGCTGGTCTGTACCATGTTCGTCGGCCATAGAACGAATTGAAACTGCACTGGAAAACTGCACGAAATTATGTCGACCCAGGAAGAGGATCATTAGGCATTTTCTGAGCCAAGTCGGATTTTGACGTTCGAGCACAGCCGCTTTCATGGTATCGTCTTCTTTACCCGGAGTACGTCCCCAGTAGAGGCTTACAGGCACTAATTGTATATCCAGCTCAGGTTTCTGCTTATGTACCTTCAGCAGATCCATAAAGCTATTTAAAAAAAACTCATTGCTCTTTCTTTGACCTAAAAGAGGCTTAGCACCCTCTAGACATACTACTCTGGGAGTGCTCACGCCATCGACAACCAATTCATCATAGGGACTTGGAAGCTCATATTTACCCGTTACTTCACTTAAGGCGGCAATATCACTGAGAGATTCAGTCTTCATCACATAAACCACAGGCTTATTTGGATCTAGGTTGAGATCGGCGAAGGGGTCATGGGGCACAACGACTGTGTGCACTAGGCTTTTTTGAATCCAGCGTAAGGATTTATACCAAAGAGAGTCTTTTTTTGACATTATTTTTATACAGTGTGAGCCTTCTTCATAACGAAATAGAATACCAGATAAAGCAGAGATCCCCAATATATCCCCGTTCTACCTCAAGATGTATGATTTCAGTATAAATAATTTTTAAACCCACCCTATGGGAGTAGGAACACCTGCTCTTTGAAGTGAACGGGTTATAGCCGACAAATGCCTCTAAGAAAGCAGATATGGTGTTAGATGGCTCAGAACATCAGTTAAATCCTTGCCTCAATAAATATTTAATATCAAAGGAAATAACATATTTACACAAAAATTTGCTGAATCCTTGCACTGACTAGGATACTGTATATACTAACAGTAACTGTATAGAAAGACAGGATTCATCATGAGACTTTTAACACCAAGACAAGCCGAGATACTAGAACTCATTAAGCACAATATTTCTGATACGGGAATGCCCCCTACTCGAGCTGAAATAGCAAAACGCCTAGGTTTTAAGAGTGCCAATGCTGCCGAAGAGCATTTGAAGGCACTCGCCAAGAAAGGTTATATCGAAATGATCCCTGGCACATCTCGCGGAATCCGACTGACTTTAGCAGAGGAGCCTGAAGATTTAGGCTTGCCATTGATTGGCCAGGTTGCCGCAGGAGAACCTATCCTTGCTCAGGAACACATAGAACAACATTATCAGGTCGATCCAAGCATATTTCGTCCCAGTGCTGATTTTCTACTTAGGGTACGCGGCGACAGTATGAAAAATATCGGTATTCTCGAGGGGGACCTGCTCGCAGTACATAAAATTTCACAAGCAAAGAATGGTCAGGTTGTGGTGGCTAGAGTGGAAGATGATGTCACAGTAAAACGCTTCGAGAAAAAGGGCAGTATGGTTTATCTTCATGCTGAAAATGAAGACTATGCACCGATAGTGGTCGATCTCACCAGTCAAAGCCTGAGTATAGAGGGACTGGCAGTCGGTGTGATCCGTAATGGCGACTGGCAATAAATAAAATCGTTCATCAGCGAAGGAGCTTGGTAATGAAGAATCTAATCGGCAACAGCCCTAGACACCCTGGTTTATGGTCAAATTCCCTTGACCAAGTGTCCATCGAACAAAGTAATGCGAGTATCACCACAGTAATTACTCACACTCAGGGCCGTGAAGAATTGAGACAAGTGAGTAATCAGCTTGCAACTTTGAGCCATCAGGGACAATGGATCGTATTGATCAGCCCCCCCAACATAGGTTACAAGAAAATGTTAGCCGAAGCAGGGGTCAGAATGGATCGTGTGCTATTAGTTCATGCTAAAGATGAGGTCGAAACTCTATGGGCGATGGAAAAGGCCCTCACAAGTGGTACATCCAGTGCTGTGATCTGCTGGACCCAGGTTTTAGATTCTCGTGACAATCGCCGGCTTAAATTAGTAGAAAAAAGCGCACGTGCTCTTGGCATTGTTATCGAAGATGCCAATAGTCACTTACACGCTAAAGCCCATAGCCAAACAAATGCTCAATTTGGTCAAGCCAGTTTATTTGGCTCTCTTCACTAATCTAAAATTGTTTTAGCGATATAAAAAATGATTATTAAGTCCTGTTCGGGACTTTTCATGTTGATTTTTATTCAAAATATTTAAAAGTTTTACTAAAACTGATCTTGATCAATATTTCAACACCAAGTAGGTTAGTGGTATAACAACGATAATTTGTTATATCCAAACGATTTAGTTGTCGACGTCGTGAAGGTTCTGCCATAGAGGCCAGATATTTACCTCGTTGAAGTCGGTACTGATATATTCAGCCGTAGGTGCAAGTGTGGTTAACTCTGGTAGGCATTGACTATCAAACTAAAATAACAAGTGAATCACCATGCACTTTGAAGTCATCGTTGCTTTTTTGGGAACTGAAGAGTTTGCATAGAGCAGAGACTTACTGTGTGGCTCTTCTTTGTCTTAATTTTTGACAGAGGAGAAGTCTAGTGAAGCGAGTGTTGTATAGTTTTCTGGCGTTGCTATTTACGCCATACGTTTTGGCATCAGAAATGTCCTTTAACATGACAAAGGGCGTTACAGATATTAGTGGTCAGGTATATAACCTGCATATGATCATCCTGTATATTTGTTGTGCCATCGGTGTTGTTGTTTTCGGAGTGATGATCTATTCCATGATCAATCACCGAAAATCTAAGGGTGCTGTAGCAGCCAATTTCCACGAAAGTACTAAGGTCGAGATAGCTTGGACCATTGCTCCTTTCATTATACTCATTATTATGGCTATTCCGGCGACAAAAACCTTAATCGCCATGGAAGACCCTAGTGATGCGGATATCACCATCAAGATCACAGGCTCTCAATGGAAATGGCATTATAGCTATTTTGATCAAGATATTGAGTTCTATAGCTTGCTTTCAACCCCGAAGGAACAGATAGAGGGAACTGAAGAGAAAGGAGAAAACTATCTCCTTGAAGTCGATAAACCCTTAGTGCTTCCCATCAATAAAAAAATTCGATTCTTAATGACATCGGAAGATGTGATCCATTCTTGGTGGATTCCTGCATTCGCCGTTAAAAAAGATGCTAACCCTGGTTTCATCAATGAAGCATGGACTCGTATCAATATCCCAGGCACCTATCGAGGTCAATGTGCCGAGCTCTGCGGCAAAGATCATGGTTTCATGCCAATCGTGGTCGAGGCGGTGAGCCAAGCTGACTTCGCTATCTGGGTAGCAGAACAGAAAAATCAAGCTAGCGCCGCCGCTGCAGAAGCCCAAGCCTCCTTGAGTGAATCCCTTTCCATGGATGAGCTTATGGCTCAAGGAGAACAGATCTACATGTCTCGATGTGCCGTATGTCACCAGCCTAACGGCATGGGTTTACCCGGCATATTCCCGCCAATGAAAGGCAGTCCAATCACCACTGGACCCGTTCTCAATCATCTGGAGATCGTCATCAATGGTAAGGCAGGGACTGCAATGCAGGCTTTTGAGAAGCAATTAACCGCGCAAGAAATTGCCGCAGTGATTACTTATGAACGTAACGCATGGGACAACAATACAGGCGATACAGTTCAGGCCGCTGATATCAGTCGGCATGGCCAATAGGGAGACAACATGAATACTTTAACTCACGAAGCAAAATCGAATATAAAAGCTGGTCAGGTCGAAGAGACTAGCGAACATCAAGATGAGCATCACCAGCAACATCCTTCAGGCATTAAACGTTGGCTGTTTACCACCAACCACAAAGACATAGGAACACTCTACCTTTGGTTCAGCTTTATCATGTTCCTCACGGGTGGTGCTATGGCTATGGTAATACGAGCAGAGTTATTTCAACCTGGACTGCAACTAATAGAGCCTAACTTCTTCAACCAGATGACTACAATCCATGGGCTGATCATGGTCTTTGGCGCTGTAATGCCCGCCTTTACTGGCCTAGCAAATTGGTTGATACCTATGATGATAGGGGCGCCAGACATGGCGTTGCCAAGGATGAACAATTGGAGTTTTTGGATTTTACCTTTTGCCTTTACCATTTTATTAAGCTCCCTGTTTATGGAAGGAGGCGGTCCAAACTTTGGCTGGACCTTCTACGCGCCACTATCGACAACATACAGTCCTGACAGTACGGCGCTATTTGTTTTTGCAATCCATATCATGGGTATTAGCTCCATTATGGGGGCAATTAATGTGGTAGTGACCATAGTGAATATGCGGGCCCCTGGTATGACTTGGATGAAGTTGCCTCTTTTTGTCTGGACCTGGTTGATCACCGCCTTTCTCTTGATTGCTGTGATGCCAGTACTGGCTGGAACAGTGACCATGGTGCTCACCGATAAATATTTTGGCACCAGCTTCTTCGATGCTGCAGGTGGTGGTGATCCTGTGATGTTCCAGCATATCTTTTGGTTCTTTGGCCACCCAGAAGTTTATATCATGATTTTACCCTCTTTCGGTATCATCTCGGCCATAGTGCCAACATTCAGCCGTAAGAGATTGTTTGGCTATTCTTCTATGGTCTATGCCACCTCAAGTATCGCCATTCTTTCATTTCTTGTCTGGGCACACCACATGTTCACCACCGGTATGCCGGTATTCGCCGAGCTATTTTTTATGTATTGCACGATGTTAATTGCAGTACCCACAGGGGTAAAAGTCTTCAACTGGGTGGCAACCATGTGGCGAGGGTCACTCACCTTCGAGACTCCCATGTTGTTTGCTATCGCCTTTATCATACTCTTCACTATAGGTGGATTTTCGGGACTGATGTTAGCGATCACTCCGGCGGACTTCCAGTACCACGATACTTACTTCGTGGTGGCGCATTTCCACTATGTGCTAGTGACAGGCGCCATTTTTTCCATCATGGCCGCCGCCTATTACTGGCTACCAAAGTGGACTGGCAACATGTATGACGAGCGGCTAGGCAAAATACATTTTTGGTGCTCTGTGATATCGGTCAACGTGCTCTTCTTCCCTATGCATTTTTTAGGCTTAGCAGGCATGCCAAGACGTATTCCTGATTATGCAGTCCAATTTGCTGATATTAATCAGATAGTTTCCATAGGAGGCTTCGCTTTCGGACTCTCTCAGTTTATCTTCCTTGCGCTGGTCATTAAATGTATACGTGGTGGTGAAAAGGCAGCAGATAAACCTTGGGAAGGGGCAGAAGGTTTAGAATGGACACTGCCTAGTCCGGCGCCCTATCACTCATTCACTACCCCACCTGAGATAAAGTAGCCATGAGCCAAATCCAGGGCAAGTCCAATCGAAAACTCATTAGTATGCTAATTGCTGGCGCTGTAGGTATGTTCGGTTTCGGTTTTGCTTTGGTGCCTTTATACGATGTGCTTTGTGAGAAACTGGGTATCAATGGTAAGACCCAAAATAGCGCTAGTACTTATAAATCAATCATAATCGACAAGAGTCGGACTATTACCATAGAGTTTATGACACAGATCCAGAACGATATGCCTTGGGAATTTAAGCCCGCAGTCAAACGAATGCAGGTTTATCCAGGAGAGCTGGTCCACACTAATTTCAATGCTAAAAACTTGTCTAAGCAGACCATCATTGGACAGGCTATCCCCTCAGTATCACCGGGGCAAGGAGCCGCTTATTTCAATAAAACCGAGTGTTTCTGTTTCAATCAGCAGAGGCTAAAGGCCGAGGAAAGCGCCGAGCTGCCATTGATTTTTTTCGTGGATCCGGATCTTCCTGATTCCATAACCACACTGACTCTCTCTTATACCCTCTACAACATCACCGACAGAGGTTATGTCGGTTCAGTTGAGCAAGGAGCTACAAGATGACAACAAAGCACGAACATTATTACGTTCCATCACAGAGTGCATGGCCTATTATAGGTGCCGTAGGATTATTCCTCATCGCGTTTGGTGCTGGAACTTATGTACAACAACTTAAATCAGATGGTGGTAGTGGTGGAATCATCTTACTCTCCGGCATTACCGTCATCATATTTATGGTCTTTGGCTGGTTTAGAACGGTTATCACCGAGTCGATGAGTGGCCTCTATTCCAAGCAGATGGACAGATCATTTCGCCAAGGAATGAGCTGGTTTATCTTCTCCGAGGTGATGTTCTTCGGTGTATTTTTCGGCGCCCTTCTGTACGCCAGAATGATTGCCGTGCCTTGGCTCGGTGGTGATTCCAACAATGCCATGACCAATGAAGTGCTCTGGCCTGGATTTGAAGCCATCTGGCCATTAATAACCACACCCGATGGCAGCCAAACGGAAGCAATGCCTTGGACTGGATTACCTCTGTATAACACCATCATTCTACTGACGTCATCGGTGACTCTCCATATGGCTCATGTCAGCTTAGAGAAGGGAAAACGCTCGGCTATTACGGTCTGGCTAGGTATCACCATCTTACTGGGTATGTCTTTCCTGATGTTGCAAGTCGAAGAGTATATTCATGCCTATCAGGAGATGGGATTAACCTTAGCTTCTGGTGTATACGGTAATACCTTTTTCCTTTTGACCGGTTTCCATGGCATGCACGTTACCTTAGGCACGGTTTTTTTAATCGTGTTATTTTTACGGGTTTTGAAGGGGCATTTTACCCCAGATAGGCATTTTGCTTTCCAGGCTGGTAGCTGGTATTGGCACTTTGTCGACGTGGTTTGGCTGTGTCTGTTTATCTTCGTCTACGTCCTTTGACTTAGGTGCCTTATTTTAAAAAAGCTAATAAGGTCTTGGGTTCGGGGTGATAATCCCTGTTCCCATTGCCACAAGAATTAATACGACCACCAGCACAGAGAGAATGACTCGGCGCCCTAAAAACTGGCTTACAGGTGTCTTACTCTCAGCTTTTACTAAGATAAATAGGGCTCGGGTCAGATTAAAAATAATGAAAAGTAGTAGCAGTACTAGGACGACTTTAAAGATAATGATTAGGTTCACAGGCTATCCTCACATTGAGTTACAGATCTCTGATGATTGGTGCACTATGACTACTTTGGATCTGTTTATTCATTTGGTCAAGCTAGTTCTTTGGCCACTTATGAATTATCACTTAAATATAAAGGGGGAAGGAGAGTAGATAATGCCTAGATTCTATCAAGCTAAAGACTTGTATTTATGGACCACCAGAGCGGCACTGGCTATGGTCTTTGTCATCATGTTTACTATTTTGATGAAACTAGGATTTTGGCAACTCGATCGTGCAGAAATGAAAGAGAAATGGCAAGCTGAGCTGTCCCATCGTCAATCATCTGCGCCATTGAGCTATGCACAGCTGGTTTCATTTCCCTCAGAAAATCAACTTACGGGATATCGGTTCTCGGTTTTGGCATCTCCCGTTTCGAGTAATATATTCCTGCTTGATAATCAAGTGTTTAACGGGAGGGTGGGTTATCTGGCACTACAGCCTATGCGGATAACTCCTGAAGGTCCCTGGATGCTCGTTGAGCTTGGCTTTGTTCCTGCAGGTTTAGATAGACGAGTATTGCCCGATGTTAATGTTATCACCGCAGAAGTTAGCTTGAATGGCCGTTTGTATCAGAAACAAGCTAATCCTATGAGTTTAGCGTTAATGCCTGAACCGGGCTGGCCTAAACGTATTCAAAATCTTAATATCGGTGAGATTAGTAAGTTGTTGGGTCAGATTCTAGTGCCTGCCGTGTTGCAGCCTGATCATCTCGAAGGCATTGACTTACCCCACCCTTGGATACCGATACCACTTTCTTCACAGAAACATAGGGGCTATGCCCTACAGTGGTTTTCGATGGCACTGGCCTTTACCCTGCTTGTTTTATACTTTATTAATAGCAGAAGAGTTAAAACACAAAAAAAACAACAAGATGAATCTAAAAAAAACATTACTGATCGGACCAATATTGATGAAATGACAGTTGCCAATGTCAACAAGACCAAGTAGGTTAGTGATTAAGCAATAAGACTTCACTCTGTAAAAAGTGACAATTAAAATATGGGTTTCCTAGCCGTCTCGGGAAACGAATGAGTATGACTCATATGAATTTTCAGCCTGAACTGGCGTTCATATGGGCTTTCTTAGGAGAGAGTATGAACTCCCCCAAAAAGAGCGGCGCAAAACCTTTAATCTTTCTTTTTTTCGTCTTCATTCTGCCAGTGGCTGCGGCTAAGATAGTGCTCAGCCTAGATCTCTATCAAGGGGGTGCAACCAACAAAGGAGAGTTACTC
Organism: Shewanella sp.; assembly: GCA_037132815.1. GTDB lineage: Bacteria > Pseudomonadota > Gammaproteobacteria > Enterobacterales > Shewanellaceae > Shewanella. The sequence goes on along the minus strand of JBAHZX010000150.1, from coordinate 4,528 downwards.
CCTATTGGTACCAGCTACTTGAGTCTTAAGATGGACAACCCTAGGCCTAAAGAGTGGCAACTTCTCTACCTGCTGCCAAGCCAGTGCGATCAGCAGTGCTTAGATCACCTCTATATCCTGCAACAGAGCCATATCGCCTTGGGCCGATATCAAAACAGAGTTCATACCTTGATCTTATTGAGCCAAGATAGCGATACCCAAGCCCTTGCTGCATACGACTTCGAAACGACGAGGGCCAATGATGCCATGATCAAAATGTTGGATCGTCAGCAGATAATAGTGGTTGATCCACTGGGCAGCTTAGTGATGCGATATCCCGCAGTTAACGGCATAGATAAGCAGATCATGCAGGGGAAGTCTCTTATTGCTGACTTAAGAAAGATGCTAAAACTATCGAGAGTAGGTTAATGGGGCTCCAAAGCCTGCTCAGAGTGACTCTACTCTTCACTCTTTGCGTTATTTTAATGGGTGCATATACCCGATTATCCGATGCTGGTTTAGGCTGTCCCGACTGGCCCGGCTGTTATGGCATGCTCAAGGTTCCTAGCCAACACAGCGAACTGATACAGGCACAAGATGCCTTCCCAGGGCATGAAGTCGAGCCTCAAAAAGCTTGGCTAGAGATGATCCATCGATATATAGCCGCAGCTCTCGGTTTACTGGTGCTGGTTATCTTGATTCTTTGTTTAAAAAAGCCAGATGCTCCCAAAAAGCTACCAACATTTATCGCCATATTGATTCTGTTTCAAGCCGCGCTGGGCATGTGGACCGTGACCATGAAACTTATGCCCTTAGTGGTCATGTCTCACCTTATAGGTGGTTTTACCTTAATATCTTTGTTACTTCTACTCTATCTACGGACTATGCCCCTATGGATCCCAGAGGAGGACACTGTCACAAGAAGACTTGCTCCATTGGCCTTAACTGGCATGGGAGTGTTGATTTTGCAGATCATGCTCGGTGGTTGGACATCATCGAACTATGCGGCCCTTGCCTGTACTTCACTGCCAATCTGCGAAGGTGATTGGTACAATAATATTAAACTAACCCAGGCTTTCAATCCATTTCAGGGCGTGCATGAGACCTATGAGTTTGGTGTACTCGATTACACTTCACGTATGAGCATACATGTCGCTCATAGATTTGGTGCGATGTTGACCACAGGGATCTTATTCTGGCTTGCCTATCAGCTTTTTACTCGTTGTCAATCGGCACTATTGAAGCGAGCATCTTTAGTCTTGACGGGTCTAGTTATACTGCAAGTGGGACTTGGGATCAGTAATGTGGTGTTACATCTGCCATTAGGCATAGCCGTGTCTCATAATGCTGGAGCGGCCATGTTGTTAATGGCACTGGTGTTTATCAACTACGTTCTGTGGCAGAAACCATCAAATGTACATGTTAAGTGAATAGTTTCTAATGAAAAAATGCCAGTTAATATCAGCATAATAACTTTAAGGGCATGAAGCCTAACCGAGGGGAAAAGCCATGGGGAAATCACTTTCAATTTCGGCAACAGATACTAAAATCAACAGCAAATCGCTTCAATGGCGCGCATATTATGAGATGACTAAACCCAAGGTGGTCGCACTCATGTTACTCACTGTTTTAGTCGGTATGTGTCTGGCGGTGCCAGGGGTTGTACCACTACAGCCATTAATTATAGGTATGCTAGGCATAGGTATGATGGCTGGTGCCGCCGCGGCCTTTAATCACCTTATAGATCGACGCATAGATGGCCTGATGGCCCGCACCTATAATCGCCCTTTACCTAAGGGGCGCATCTCAATCACTAAAGCTCTTATTTTCTCTGTTAGCCTAGCTCTATTAGGTTTCGCCTTGCTCTATACTTTAGTCAATGAACTCACTGCCTGGCTCACCTTTGCCAGTCTTGTGGGTTATGCCATTATCTATACTGCTTACCTCAAGCGTGCCACACCACAAAACATTGTTGTTGGTGGACTCGCAGGAGCCATGCCACCACTCTTAGGTTGGACCGCAATAACCGGGGAGTTTCACGGTCATGCGCTGTTGTTAGTGATCATTATCTTCACCTGGACACCGCCACACTTCTGGGCACTGGCTATTCATAGAAAAGATGAATACGCTAAGGTAAATATTCCTATGTTACCTGTGACCCATGGTATTGAATTTACCAAAACCTGTATTTTGCTCTATACCTTATTGCTTGCTATCGCCTGTTTGCTACCCGTTATCGTGGGCATGTGTGGCCCCATTTATCTAGTAGGTTCAACAGTATTGAGTTGCGGTTTTATCTATAAGGCATGGGAGCTTAAATATGATGATAAGCCAGGTCTGGCAATGCAGGTGTTCCGTTTCTCTATCTATCATTTGATGATCCTATTTTTGCTGCTCTTGGTCGATCATTACCTCAAGCTCTAAGCTTAGTGGTATAAAAATCAGTTCATTTATGTCATACCGATCCAAGGTTGAAAAGGAGTGCTATAACATGACCAGCAAGCTTAAGATTATTTCAGTTGCATTCTTAGGTTTAGTCCTACTTGGCCTTGGCGGTCTGACTGCTGTTCAGCTGCAAAAAAATCAGCGGATAAATGCCATCACAGGCTCCATTCAGGACACAAATATTGAGCTTGTTACCAGCTTTGTGTTTCCAATAGCTAAGCCCTTGGCATCTTTCTCTCTCACGGATCAGCACGGTAATAGGTTTACCAATGCCCGATTAAATGATAAATGGAACCTGTTCTTCATTGGCTACACCTCTTGCCCAGATGTGTGCCCTACGACCATGGGAAAACTCACTGCGGCTTACCCTGAATTATTAAAGAGTACGGAACTACAAGTGATTTTCCTGTCTGTAGATCCTTACAGAGACACACAAACTAAGCTGTTAAGCTATATGAACTTTTTTAATCCTAAATTTATTGCCATCACCGGAGGGCATGACCAAATCTTTCCGCTGACTCGAGATCTGGGCTTCGCCTATACCATGGTTGGCGAGGGAGATGATTATCAGGTCGACCACAGTGCATCGATGGCACTGATATCACCAGATGGAAGAAAGGTGGCTATAATAAAACCTCAGTCATCAGCTCCCGGAAAACTGCCACAAATTTCAAACAAGAATCTAATTGCCGATATTAAAACTATCATAGCCAACTATAGGTAAGCTCCTAGAACCTAGCTTCCAGTAATAAACATGCAATTATGGTGTCAGAGGACTGCTGAAAACGGAAAATCTCTCTTCATTATCCATCATTATTGGGACGAACCCAAGTCTGGGAGAACCAGTAATAACCAGACTTAGTCTTACTGGGCACTGTGCAATTATATCTTGATCTTCCAGCAGGCAAATCAAATTCTGCACCAATGGAAAACTCATTTTCATTTAGCCAGAGAGGTTTTTTAGCGCCTTGTCCCTGAATGAAACACATCATCTGATGGGGGTAGATATCACTCATATCCAGAGTGACCCTGAGCTCGGGTCGCCAGTTTCCATCTTTAAGTTCAGGATCTTTAGGCGTTATTGATAAGACTGGCATATTCAGGCTGTGCATTTTCACTTTGAGACTCGAGAGTTCAGCATAGATACCTGCAACAGGAAAGCGTGGCAGAGCAGTCAGAGATGAATAGCTCCCTGCAGCACCAGATTGCTGACCTAAGCCAACAAAGCCATTACGACTGAGTATATCTTCGAGGGCCTGATTATATTCGCCATAAGGATAAGCGAGCATCTTGTGTTTTTGTCCAGTAGCATGATGAATTTCAGCTTCTGTTTTGAGAATATTCGTCTCAATACGTAACAGCCATTGCTCTTCAGACTCTCCCTCTAATTTACGGATAAGGTGCTCGTGCCCCCAGCTGTGATTGGCAATTTCGGCGCCTTGTTTTGACAATTCGATCAATTGCTTCCAGCTCATCATCTCACTGTATTTAGCCTTAATGGGCTCAATTGATACAAAAAGCGTGTAGGGAAAACCGTATTCCCTTAGGATGGGATGCGCTGTTTCGGCAATGCTCTTGTAGCCATCATCGAAGGTGATCACAACGGTATTTTCTGCTATTGGTTTATGGTTCGTAATGGCATCTACGACCTGAGACAGTGGCGATACAATAAAATCATTATCGGCCAAATATTGCATCTGCTCCTTGAACTGAGCAGGGGTTACACTGGTGATGGTCGGAGTATCCTCTGACACATGGTGATACTGTAAGATCACCGCGGCACGAGCCGTGAAGTTCTGCAACGATAGACTAAAAAATACCAGCAGCATTATCAGGATATTCTTAAACATAATTAAAACCTTTGAGATGATATGACTCCTGTCTAATTGTTCTGTAACAAACAGAAAAACAGACAAATGTGGGTGGCGTGCAGTGGGTCATGATCACCCTTATTCTATTGATGTTGGGTTTCCTTCGTATGGCTACCACAGGACTGGCCGCGCGCTGGACACACACAAGCCCAATATAAATGATTGCTACAAGCTAGCAGTTTAGCGCTTATTTTAGGATTAAGCGCTAAACTTCTGCAACTCTCAACTCTCAA
>JBAHZX010000142.1:0-20779 GCA_037132815.1 Shewanella sp. | reverse complement strand
AAACAACATATGATTTTCTTGCAAGATAACATAAGATTTAAGATCCAACACAATCTGCTCTCTAGACACTACTATGTCACTTAAAATAAGATTTAATGATGTCATCAAAGAAGCCGAAGCTTCGGTTAACACTCGATGTTGCTCTGTAAATTCTTCAGCCCCCGTCTGAGCCACTTTCTTTAAATAGTAGCTATAAATCATTTCTTCTAAAGGATGATGGCTATGCTCTGCATAGCTCTGCATATACTCAACAACATCCCTAACCAAATTAAAATTAACCACTTCTTCTTGAGCTAATCTGTTGTGTTTAACCTTCAAAATATCAAGCAATATTGCGATATGCTTATGATCATGATTAAGCCTTTCAAGTAGAGTTGTCTCCATAATCCGAATACCTTTATATACAATACTAGTAAATAGATGGAACAATACCCAATATATCAAAAGAAATTGTCAAAACGTTCTGATTAAGATCAACTAAACAGAAACTATGCCAATAAATAAAATCAAAGAGCCACTCATATTTCTTCGAGATAAACCCCAGAAAACCACAACAAAACAAGTTATCCCCAAATGCCCCTTTGAAATTGTGTCTATTTTTCACCGACTCTGATTTATAACACCTTGAAAAGATATGCCTTCAAATCGGTAAAATTGTCATTTAAGCTCACCGACAAGATCTCTTTATCAGCGACAGCCGCTAATTCTGGGGGCAAAGGTAAATTAATATCGAGTTCACCATCGACAACATCTTTAAACTTTGCTGGGTGAGCTGTGCCTAAAAAGATACCTTTCTGACCTTCTACCATTATCATATTAAGAGCCTGAGCGGCAATTGCAGCGTGAGGTTCCGAAAGGTAACCGACATCATTTAACTCTTTGAGTGCAGCGGAGGTATCAGATTCCGATAATGCTACACCAGAAAGGTCCGACAATGACCAGTTCATCTTCTTTATGATGGCTTCGACCCTTGGCCAGTTACTCGGTTCAGCAACATCCATAGCATTGGACATGGTACCGACTGTAGCATGAGGTAACCAGTCCCCTTCAACTAAATAACGCGGTACAGTGTCATTACTATTGGTGGCGGCGATGAAACGTTTAACGGGTAGGCCCATGGCTTTAGCAAATAAGCCAGCAGTTAAGTTACCAAAGTTACCACTGGGTATTGAGATAATTGGGTCTTGAGTATGTTGACACTTAAACTGGGCCACGGCTTCAAAGTAATAACAAATTTGAGCTAGGAGACGGCTTATATTGATCGAGTTAGCCGAATTTAGATGTAAGCCATCACGAATGTCATTATCTTCAAATGCTTGCTTAACCAATGCCTGACAGGCATCAAAATCAGACTCAACAGCAACGGTGTGAATGTTGTTACCTAAAGTGGTGAACATCTTCTCCTGCAGCAAGCTTATTTTTCCTTTGGGATAGAGAACGACAACCTTGATCTTATCTAAGCCAAAAAAAGCATCGGCAACCGCCGCACCAGTATCACCGGAGGTGGCTGTTAGAATGTTTATCTTATCGCCTGCAGCCAGTTCATTTAAGCATTGAGCCATAAACCTGGCACCAAAGTCTTTAAATGCAAGTGTAGGTCCATGAAATAGCTCTAAACAGTGTCTATTTTCATCTACTTTTACTAACGAAAGTTCAAAATTAAATGCTTTTTCAACCAAACTATCGACGATATCTTGCCCAAGTTCAGAGGCTAACCATGCTCCCAATATTTTTTGACATCGAGCCACAAACGGCAGAGCCAATAATGCGTCAACATCGTTCAATACTGGAATAGAAGTAGGGAAAAAGAGTCCCCTGTCTTTGCCTAAACCTAGCTTGAGTGCCTGTGTAAAGCTCACCACCTGAGAAGGGTGCTTTAAATTGTACAGCTCCATAATAGATAACCTTAAATCCTGAATTTTAAAATTGTTTAATTAATCAGTTCTACGAGTCCCTTGGACATCGATTTTACAGATGTGAGAGAAGCCCCTATTTGGTTCTACGTAATTTTTATCAAGCCAAGCTTGCGCACTTTTCGCCGTCTGTAAGTTATCTGTGACTGAGAAAAGCGTCGGACCACTGCCAGAGATCCCTGTAGTCAGCATGCCTATTCCAGCCAATGCAGCTCTGGACTCTTCATAACCAGGAATAGCCGCAGCACGATAGGGCTCGGCCAACACATCTTTAAGCACAGAAATAGCTAACTTAGGATTTTTTTGATAGGAAGCATGCACGAAAGCACTTAAATATCGACCGAAATCGATAGCCACTGATTTATCATATTGCTTTGGCAAAAGCTCTCGCATTTTAGCTGTAGACAGAGAGATCCCTGGATAGGCAACAAGCCAATACCAGTCTTCGAAAATAGGGATACCATCGCAAACCTTACTAGGGGTATCTAGCATCAACTGCATACCACCTAAGTAACAGGGCGCAACGTTATCATAGTGCACTGAGCCACTAATTTTCCCTTCGAACTCTCCCATCAAACGCAGCAGATCTTGCTCATCAAAGGGCTTATCAAAAAATTCATTGAGTGAATAAAGCGCTGCAACCACTGAGCTGGCACTGGAACCTAAGCCACTTCCAACCGGTAAATTCTTCTCTAAGACCAGTGCTAAGCCATCTTTTCTATTGAGTTGTTTCAGAAAAAAATCGGCGCATTGATAGACAATATTTTGTTTCGGATCTTGAGGTAACTGATCGGCCCAATGACCCGTAAGAGACAAATCTATGCCATTATCAATCGCACAGACTGAAACTCGGTCCCCCAGCAAACTGCCATCAATGGGTGCTAAAGCAGCACCGAGTAGGTCAAATCCAACACCCACATTCCCCATGGAAGCAGGTGCATATACCGTTAAACTCATGTCAATACTCCAAAGACTTTAGTTTCACCTTCTGCAGGGTAAACATCACTATAGCGGCCAAAGAAAACCGGTGCACTAATACAAGCAGTTAAACTCATGTCAAGACTCCAAAGACTTTAGTTTCACCTTCTGCAGGGTAAACATCACTATAGCGACCGAAGAAAGCTGGTGCACTAATACAAGCAGTTAAACTCATGCACTCATCTCCCGCGTCCAATTCAGTGTTCTGAGAAGGTCAGCAAAGACGCCTGCAGCAGTCACATCTGTACCCGCACCATAGCCTCTGAGCACGAAAGGAATGGGATGATAATAACGGCTATAGAAAGCCAAGGCATTCTCGCCACCTTTGACGCTATACAAGGGGTCTTGAGCCCCCACCTCGGCAATTTTAACCCGGCAACCTTCATCATCTATTTGGCCAACATAACGTAACACTTTACCTTCATTCTTTGCTTTTTTAACCCATTGGGAAATTTGCTGATCCAACTTTGGTAAATTAGCCATAAAGGTTTCCACATCGCCACCAGCATCGAATGACTCAGGCAATACAGATTCTATCTCGATATCTTCCAGTTCCAGATCTAAACCTACTTCACGAGCAAGTATGAGCACTTTTCTGGCAACATCCATCCCACTGAGATCGTCACGAGGATCAGGTTCCGTGAAACATTTATCACGCGCGATCCCTGTTGCCTCAGAAAGAGACATCCCCTCATCTAACATGCCAAAAATGTATGAAAGAGAACCGGATAATATACCGTTAAATTCAATTAATTTATCGCCAGCAAACAGGAGTTTCTTGAGGTTATCGATAACAGGCAGTCCGGCACCCACCGTCGTTTCATAGAGGAACTGTCTACGCTGCTTGAGTGCTGTCTCACGCAGTGCACGGTAATAAGCAATATCTCGAGTATTGGCTTTTTTATTGGGAGTTACCACGTGTAAACCCGCATTCATAACATCAATATAGCGATCGGATACATGCTCACTCGAAGTACAATCGACCAACACTGGGTTTAGCAGCTGCTGCTCTTTGGCCCATTTAAGCATCTGCTCAAGATCACATTGGATCTGACTATCTGCGAGTAGTTCCTGCCATTGGTTGAGATTAATACCTTTAGCATCAAGTAACATGCAACGGGAGTTGGCAATACCACAAACTCTGATGCTGATATGCTCTCGCTTTAACATCTCTTTTTGTTGCTTAATCTGTTCCAGTAGCCCAGCACCTACATTGCCACACCCCACGAGAAACACATCAAGATAGTGCTGAACATCGAAGAAACTCTCATGACAGGCTGAAATGGCATGCTTAGTCTTACGCTGCTCGATCACGGCAGAAATAGATCGCTCAGAAGAGCCTTGGGCAATAGCAATGATATTCACCGTTGCCTGAGCGAGAGCCTGGAAAAATTTACCGGCAACACCTTTATGAGTGCGCATACCGTCGCCGATAAGCGATACGATAGCTAAATCATGACGCATCTCGATAGGCTCAAGAATGTCACTCTTAAGCTCCAGTTCAAATTCTAGCTCCAATGAATCCTTAGCTTTTTCTGCATCATGAGTACTGATACAGAAACTGATGCTGTATTCAGATGAGCTTTGTGTGATTAATGAAACAGAGATCCCAGCTCGAGAGATTGCGCCTAAGGTGCGACTGGCCATACCCACCATGCCTTTCATCCCAGGTCCTGAGATATCAAACATGGTTTGATCGTCTAAATTTGAGATTGCTTTGACATTTAAACCACTCTTATCGGCTTCATCTGAAACTAGAGTCCCCGGTGCTATTGGATTAAAGGTATTACGGATATAGCAGGGAATATGATACTGAGCGATAGGGGAAATAGTCTTTGGATGCAAAACTTTAGCACCAAAATAAGATAATTCCATCGCCTCTTGATAACTCAGCTGAGAAAGTAATTTAGCATCGCTGACGACACGCGGATCGGTATTGTAAACTCCATCGACATCTGTCCAAATCTCACAGCAAGACGCATCAATACACGCTGATAATACTGCAGCAGAATAATCAGATCCGTTACGACCTAAGATCACTGTTCGTCCTTGCTTATCTCCAGCAGTAAAGCCAGGCATAACCCAGACTCGATATTCATCTAAATTAATTTTACTAAAGCATGCCTTACTCGACTCAATATCGATCAAAGATTCAAGCGGATCACCTGAACCCAAAAGTAAGTTTTGAGGGATGAGTTGCTGTGAACTAAGACCTCGAGTTTTCATCAACTGCACCATAAGCGCAGTAGACAACTTCTCCCCCCCCACTAAAATCCCAGCCCTCACAAAATCAGGACACTCTTTAAGTAAGCTGATACCAAGCAGTTTGTCTTCCCAAAAACTAAGCTGCTCAGTCAATGCCAACATAAGTAAATCATTCTGTGATGCTTGAAGTACGAGAGAGGCTTCTTGATAAAGCTCACTAAACACCGATCCCACACCTGCTAATACAGGTTTAAAATCACCACCACTGACCGCAACGTCGACCATCTCTAGCAAACCGTTGGTCACCGTCGCAGGGGCTGATAAAACGACAGCAACTGCCTCTTCTTTTGCAGTATCAGCAACGATATCTGCTGCAGTGTTAAATCGTTGCCAATTGGCCAGCGAGGTACCACCAAATTTCATAACCTTCATATCTTCTCCTTGTACCGCGCTATCTTTTAAAACAAAAAACCCGCTTCTTAGTATGGAAGCGGGCTGTTGTTTACATTCTATTAGAGTATATTCAGCCCGCCCCCACGATAATAATCGTGGTGGTTGTAATAATAATACTAGTTACAACTGAATTAAGGCTGAACATTAAAATTAACTCATTCAAAAACATTAAAATTTATGACTACAGAATCGCTTTTTTATTAGGTACGTGTCAAGCCTTGATTGACACGTTAACCTAGGAAACACTGTTCAATTCTATGTCCTATTCATACTCAGAGAAAGAAGCATTCCGAACAATCAATGTGAAAAAATTTAAAAATAATATTACGGGAGATAAATAACAAACGATATAACATTGAAAAACAAAGAGTAAATACAATATCACAATCAATGTCATACTTAAAACTGATAACATAAGGTTTAGCTTAGGCTATGCAAATTTAGCCAGTAAAACGATGAGTTTTTCCTTATATAACCACCCGACTCTACTATTAATTTTATCGAATAAAATATAACTAATTAATCACCTTAAGTACATTTAATCCAGTAAGCCTACGTTTAGTTATAAGAAGCGTTATTTTTAAATCGTGAAGTTCATGCCATAAGCTGATTCTAATCATCGCTAACTCATAAAAATCACGCTAGAATGCGCGCACATTTTTAATTGGAGGCAATATGAAAATCACCCAACACTGCGCTGTTAGCATCCACTACCGTCTAACCGATGAAAAAGGAGAGTTAATTGAAAACTCCTTTGATGGTGAACCAATGCTTTATCTTCATGGTACCAAAAACATGATTTCTGGCTTGGAAGATGAACTTGAAGGTAAAATTGCAGGCGACAAACTGGAAGTGACGGTTGCTGCGGAAAATGGATATGGTCCTTATCATGACGAACTGCGTCAGGAAGTGCCCTTAAGTGCATTTGGGGATATAGAAGATATCGTTCCTGGTATGCGTTTCATCGCTGAAACAGAAATGGGACAACGTCCGGTTCAGGTCAAAGAAATTAAAGATAATGTCGTCGTTGTCGACGGTAACCACCCTCTAGCTGGCCAAACACTAAACTTTCGCGTCAAAGTCTTGGAAGTCCGTGAAGCAACGGCTGAAGAGGTTGCCCACGGTCATATCCATGCCCATGGTAGCTGTGGTTCTGAGCATAAGCACAAAGGTGGATGTTGTGGTGGTGGCTCAGCACACCGTCATGATCACGAGGGCGGTTGTTGTAACGAGAAAAAAGATGTTCCAGCAAAAGAAGGGTGTGATGGCAATGGTGGCTGTGGCTGCAAAAACTAATAGCTCTTTTTAGTAGACACAGAGACTCCATCTTGCTCTCTATTCCCGTTCTAGTTCAAGATGCGTGATTCCAAAGGGAATTTAAAGTGGTCTAGCGCACAGGTTCATTGCTCCAAGCTGAACCTAAGCACCTACATCCATGTCAGCGAGGCTTTGACCACCGCGTAATATCGCCTATGCCTTATAACAGACAGGGTAGGTCAATAACACAGTATCAATAACTCTTAAACCCACCCTATGGGAGCGCCTGAGAAAATCCACTTCTGTATTCACTCTTTTCAAAAGAAGTGGACTTACAGGGGGCCACCATTATTTCAACAATGCGCCTTAAATTGGATTCGCTCTGAATCGCCTCTGAAAAACCTAAGCTTGGCACAGCCTGCCGCTCCGTCTATGACTGAGCAGCATAAAATCATCTCAAGAATACCCAAGCTTTTAACCAGTGATGACTATTCAAGTATTAAATGTTTGATTTTCCCTCTTTGCTCTTCTGTCATATTTTTCAGATAATTTGAGCAACGGGTAATTGTCGCGATGCTGATCTGAAACTCACCAGCAATCTGGCGTTGACTCAACTCCCCCTTTAGAAGGGCTTGAAACACCTTAAGTCGACTGGCTATGGCACTACGCTCATCTTCTGTGAGTAATAACTCAAACAACTCCAGAAGAGCATGATGATCGTGGTGATTCACCACTTTTTCTAGCACTAATCCCCACTCAGCTCTCATAAACGCTCCTACGTACTGGTCAAGCATTACAATTAGTTTATCAAAAAACACCCCAAAACCAAACCATTCCAAGTTAATTAGCATTTAAAAGTTTACTCACCATTTATAAGGGAGTCATAACTTGTTGCACTATTACATGTAAACCATTGAATTTTTAAGTGGTATATCTATATGAAAAAAGAATACAATACCCAGAGCAACATCACATAATCCAAATAAACTGTAAGGGTAATACTATGAACAAAAAAATAAACACGATCATCTTGGCATTGATATCGGGCACCATTTTCTCCACTGCAGTACAGGCAGACAACTTTAAAGATGCCGATGATGCGATACATTACCGGCAAGCAGCCTTTAGCCTTATAGCGCATAACTTCGGTGATATGGGTGACATGCTAAAAGGCGAGAAACCCTTTAACTCTGAGGTTTTCATCATGCGCGCTGAAAATGTCGCTGCACTGTCTAAGCTTCCTCTAGAAGGCTTCATCTCAGGATCAGACCAAGGAAAAACCGAAGCATTATCCAAAGTCTGGACAGATAAATCAGATTTTGACGCCAAGATGAAAGCCCTGCAAGACAATGCTGCAGCACTACTCCTTGCTTCGGCATCAGATGATAGAAAGTTATTGAAACAATCATTTATGAAGGTAGCTAAGACATGTAAAGGTTGCCATGACGACTATAAGAAAGATTAATCATTAAGGTTTATAAAGAAGGCCAGAGTCTGATGAACTCGGCCTTTGTAGTACTGGAACATATCACAACATCTGGATAATCGGCAAGATGAGGTAAAACCCAACAATAGCGACCAGAAATAACAGCAGCAGCAGGGCTATATAGAGTGATCTGAATGCAACTGCATCACCAGATTGATGCGATACTTTCTTATAACCGGTGAACATAGCCAAAATAAGCTTATCACCCTTTAATGTATGTACCAGTACAGCCAATACATGAATAGCTGCTAACAATAAAATAAAATTGAATGTCTGTTTATGTAACCAAGTCAACCACGAGGCTGTTTCACTTGAAACATAAGCATAAAGAGGACCTTCGGTAAAAATATCATCGGTAGCAAACAGTCCGGTTAATAGTTGAAGTGCCAAAATACCAATTAATGCCAATACCATATAGCCACCTAGCGGATTATGGCCAATACTGGACGACACACCATGGCGTTTAATATCCTTGACATATTGAATCACTATTTTTGGATGCTTAATAAAATGACTGAACTTAGCTGTATCACTTCCAATGATACCCCAGATGATACGAAATACGATCAATACCAGCATTGAATAAGCCATTACCTGATGCCATACAAGCTCACCAGCATCTGCCGACCACCATAAACCCGCTAACAAACCGATCATAAGCCAATGGAATACTCTTGTTGGAATATCCCAAACTCTAACTCTATGATTCATTCTCCCTCTCCCCCCAATGAAAACCTAACGACAATACATCATAATAGATGCTTTAAAGAATACTTGACAAATGATATTTAAAGATAGAACGAGAAGCAAGAATTAGTATGTAATTAACCTCATTCATTAAAATATGAGTCAGTTTTCAAGGATTCTAAACAAAAAGTTCTTGAAATGCCTAAGTGATCAAATTAAGAGCTAACGACCCCAACTCGCCCCTAAAACATGATCTAGATCACAACTTTATCCTCAAAGCTTGGTAGTCTGGATTAAAGGAAACAACAAAAGGTTCAATATATGACAAGAATCACAAGTAAACACCTTGAAGTTACTCCACTTATACGCGAACGTATTCAGGCGCGTTTAGAGAAGCTATCTAGACATGATGTTCAACTCATCAATCCCCATGTGATTATCATTCAAGAAAAACAACAGTTTAAAATTGAAGCATCTGTAGGCATTCCCGGTCATAAGCTTTTCGCCCAAGCCAAGCATGAAGACCTTTACTCCGCCATCAACGCCATGGGGCAAAAATTAGAGAAGCAGCTTAACCGTCAGACCCATAAACCAGAAGCTCAGCGTTATACCAGTCTAAAAAGAGTAGAAGCTCTAGATGACCTAGTTGAAAACGAATTTAAAAAAGATGATGCAGCCTAAATTGTCAATGGCGTGTATTCTTTTCAAATATAAACCAGTACTCTTAAAAATGGTCGACGTACAACGCAGCAGACAAATGTAAACCAACCATAAAACAAAGCGAGTTCCTTACACCATGCTATGATTATGACGAGGTAAGGATAAAAAATATAAATCCATTCGGAGGTAAAAAAATTTATATTTGTTGAATAGGCGTAATTATATCACTTAAATGCTTAATCATTAGCAATCAAATAGTGACAGACTCATAGTCTTACATTCGCCTGGTTATAAGATGAGCACTTCCAAGAGGAGTTGCATATGAGACTCAATGGTCGAACTTCCCACAACTTAGGTGGTTAAGTATCACTAAAGTCCATTAATCAGAGGAAGATAATTAACGAACTAAAAAAACCTAGCAAGTTAGTTTGTACAAGGCAATGGGCAACAGACATGCCACAATGCAGCAATAGCTATCGATAATGGCACCCGCAATGCATTAGGCCAATAAGCAAACAATGCCCAATTTGGTAAAGTACGCATCTTAATATCGATTTATATTAGGTTAATGGTAGCATTGAGTAAAAAGATGTCATCATATAGATCATTGACCGAGGTGCGGTGAAATCAAAACTCCACTTTTTATCATAATAGTAAAGTGAAAGATAAGATTTCCTTGATAAAAGCAGAAGGTATATTGACAAATAAAACGGTTATACATGTGATGTTAAATGTAACATGGGTACGGGCGATTTAAAGTGCCACTATGCGACAAATGTTGGTAACAACAGCAATGCATTCGGCCATGGGGCTAAAAACAGCCATACAGCCTGAACAATTAACGATATCGGATCCATTTTTCTTAGAGATATCAAATGGAACTAAGATCTCGCTTCCCTCATATGAGATTAAGAAGCGAAAGATTGAAGATTCAATCACCATTCGGAGGCGCTATCAGTTTGATTTTTATTTATTTTATCCCAAAGCGCACCTCAAGTGCGCTTTTTTATTGCTAAAGCTGAAGAGTGGCATAAATATATTCTTTAATTATAAATTATCATTGACACTGCTGAGTTCGGGTATTACTTTGTATTTATGAAAAATATTTGCGATCATTTTTTTACTTTCTTTTTTATTCCCCCCCAATTAGGGAGGCGGAATTTCGGTGTAAAAACGAAAGTGAAAATTCCAAGGCCTCCCTAAGGGAGGCTTTTTTGTTACCGTTTTTTGTAGTAGCTAAATTGAGGGCAGCATGAGTAAACCACAGACTTTGAACCAGACACGTGAACAGATCACCGCTTTAGATAAAGATCTATTAGCACTCTTGGCTAAGCGTCGCAATTTAAGTTTAGATGTAGCCCGTAGTAAAGAAGTCGATATTCGTCCTATTCGTGATACCCAAAGAGAGCAGGAACTACTTGCTAGACTTGTTAAAGAAGGACGAAAGCATGGACTCGATGCGCATTATGTTATCTCTCTCTATCAAAGTATCATCGAGGACTCGGTACTTAACCAGCAGGCTTATCTCCAAGGGAGAGCTAATCCAGACAGTCAAAAGCAGCAATATTGTGTGGCTTACCTCGGCGCAAGAGGATCTTACTCCTATTTAGCAGCAAGTCGCTACTGCGACAGGCGTCAAGTCAATATGCAAGACTTAGGCTGTAAGAGTTTCGATGAGATCATTCAATCAGTAGAATCTGGTCATGCCGATTATGGTTTCCTTCCGATCGAAAATACTTCATCAGGGTCAATCAATGAAGTTTATGATGTTCTCCAACACACAAGCCTAGCCATTGTAGGAGAGACAACCATAGAAGTCAGTCACTGCCTACTGGCCAAGAATTGCTGCACAACTGAACAAATAAAAACGGTCTTTGCCCACCCACAACCTATCAGTCAATGTAGTCGTTATTTAAGCTTACACCCTGAATTTAAACTCGAGTATTGCACAAGTAGCGCCGAAGCCATGGAAAAAGTGATGGCAAGCGATGATTTAAGTGTTGCTGCTATTGGCAGCGCTGAAGGGGGTAACCTCTATCAACTTGAATCCATAAAAAATGATTTATCCAACCAAAAGATTAACCAGAGTCGCTTCATCATTGTGGCCCGAAAAGCCATTGACGTGCCTGAACAACTTCCGGCTAAAACGACTCTTATTATGGCAACAGGCCAAAAATCAGGTGCCTTAGTCGAAGCTTTATTGATCCTTAAAGCGCATAACCTCAATATGAGTAAGCTCGAATCCCGCCCCATACCTGGCACACCTTGGGAAGAAATGTTTTACTTAGACCTCGATGCCAACTTATCAAGTTCTGAGATGCAATCCGCCCTCAGAGAGTTGGAGCGCATTACTCGCTTCATAAAAGTTTTAGGCTGTTACCCTTGTGAAACGGTTAACCCGACCCAACTTTCCAATAGCCAACTAATGATAGAGCCCAATACCAGCAGAATTAAAAATTCAAAAGATACCCACAATAAACAAGCTAAGTCTAAATATCTACGTTCAGGCAAAAAACATAAACAAGATGCCTCTCAGATCAGTTGTGGTCAGCTTCAAATTGGTAATGGACACTTCGGTGCATTAGCTCTCATATCATTACCTCTAGAGAGCAAAAGCTTAAATCAGAAAGCCAATAACTTGAAAGAACAGGGATTTCAAGCCGTTATTTTGGAAGGTCTATCACATCAACATAACGTCGAGCACAATATTATTGCCTTTAAGAAATGTCTCTATCAGTTTGGCCTTGAGTGTATCATCTCAGTTGAACACGAAGCTGAACTAAAACTAGCAGCCGAACATGGCACCATGTTATTGATAACAGGTAAGCAGATGCATAATCACAACTTACTAAAACAAGTGGGCTCCCTGCATATGCCCGTCATTTTAGAGCGTAATACCATGGCCAGTGTTGAGGAATTTATTAATGCAGCTGAAGTCATCTTAAGTAAAGGGAATCAACAACTAATCTTGTGTGAGTCAGGGATCAGAACTTTTAATGATTCGACCAGAACCGCACTGGACTTAGCCGCACTAGTAGAAATAAAGGGACTCTCTCACCTTCCCATTTTAGTGAATCCAAGCTATGCATCGACAGCATCGACAATGATGGTATATTCTAAAGCCGCCAAGCAGCTCGTCGCCGATGGACTCGTACTCAACTTCTCATCGAATAATAAAATTTTCGACACCCAATTACAGCAACACGGTGAGATCCTAAGAGCGCTTTATCAGTAAATTATCCACACCTAATTTATATAAAGTCTACAATTTATTTGCAAACTTCTTGGATTAAAATAGTAAGTCCATCACTTTAACAGTAGAAAAAGTGGCTAGTTGAATATATGCTAATCACTTTTTCTCCAGCAAGAGATACAACAATGGAAACATATAAACAGCAGACTAATTAAACAACGATGCTAGGTTTATGCCTTGAGGTAGAACGGGGATATGGCTAAATTACTAATGCAATAAGTCATATAAAGAAGTAGATTAGCCAGTTATCTTCTGGTTAATCTCTCAGCGTTGCGACAATACAATGAAAAGTGCCCTCTTACTTGGATCAAATCGAATACTGTTCTCAATCACTGGCTATGGCTTTATGTTGGCTTTGATTATTGTGAGTACACGTTTTTGGGATCGCTCCATTGCCGACGCCATGCATACCTTTGGCTATTCGAACTCATTCCTTAAATTATTAAGCCAAACCCCAACTCTCCTCGAAGTCATTGCAACTGTTTTTATTGCAAGCGTCTTAATTAAATGCAGCCGCGAACGTTTCAGTTCACTCATCATTAATCTTATCGCCACTATCACCCTATCCAGCTTAGTGAGAGTTTCCGCCAAGATGGCTTTCGGTCGTACCTGGCCTGAGACGTGGATCAATAGTAACCCATCATGGATCAATGATAGCATTGAAGTTTTTCGTCCCTTTTCTCAGAGTGTTGCCTACCACTCATTTCCATCTGGCCATGCACTATTTACATTCTCACTAGCCACCGTTTTTTGGTATCACTTCCCACGTCTTCGACCAATATGGTTAGCCTGTATGTTAGCTGTACTTATAGGGCAACTTGGACTGAATTATCATTTTCTGGGTGACTTACTTGCCGGAGCCACACTGGGGACACTTATTGCTCATACGGTTATCCTCACCAGTAACAAAGCAAGATTGCACTTTCAAAAACAGTAAAACATAAATAAACCCAGCACCCTCTTAACCCCACATCACTAATATGGCCGCGATGGCAATGAGTACCAATGCCAACATATCTTTAATTTTAACTTGCTGTTTGAGCCAAAACATAGCGATTAACAAGGTAAAAAAGATCTCTATCTGGCCTAAGGTTTTCACATAAGGTACCGCTTGAAGTGACATCGCAGTGAACCAACCAATAGAGCCAAGGCAACTTGTAGTGCTGGTAAGTAAAGTGAGTCTGGGTCGTTCCATCAAGGCTGTTAAAGTCTGCTTATCGGTCATCGTCAAATAAGCGAGTAAGACGAAAGTTTGAATGGTGATAACGAAAAATAATACCCAAGCTGCCCTGTGGAGGAAGGGTAAATCCAATATTAGACTGGCTTGGCGAACCCACAAAGAAGTTAATGCAAATAAGGTCCCGCAAGCTAAGCCTATGCATGCCGTCTTAAATGAGAGGCCTCTGAGCCCGTTGGCACTACTCATCATAAATACCGCAAAACCACCGATGAACACTCCAATCCAGCCTAAAATAGTAAGCTGGGTGCCAAAAAACAACACGCCTAATACGGCAGCAACAAGCGCCTCGCTCTTAGCTAAGCCTGCTCCAACTGCAAAGTTCTTAAGTTTAAACAACTTCACTAGCAATACCGTTGCCAATATTTGTACCGCTGAAGCGCCAACAATATACAGGCTGAACTGGGCTGATATCTCTGGCATGCCGACTGGTTGCCATAGATACAAGCAAGCGAGATAAAGGACTACTATCGGGCCAGCCCATAAGAAACGCGCCAAGGTAACACCAGCGACCTTAACCTCTTTGCTAAGTTGACTCTGAAATGCATTACGCCAAGACTGCATAAAGGCGGCGAAGAAAGTAAAGAAGATCCATGTCATCTGGTATTACACACCTAAGATTTTCTAATATAAAAATGAATATTATGTCGCCAGATAATGCATTTATCTCAACAGTGGGCCTTTAAAACCCACTCTGTGAGAGCCCCTGAGAAAATCCACTTCTGGGTTGCATTTTTTTGAAAGAAGTGGCTTATAAGGAACCACCATTATTTCAACAATAGGCCTTGAATTGAATCCGCTCAGACGGCTCTGAAACCTGCACTTTGAAGTTGAACGGTATATAATTTATTCTGAAGTTATCAGTCTTAATTTCCATAAAAAACAGCTGAAAAAACCCTAATCAAATGACTGAGGCTTATGCATGACAAAGAGCCTGCTTATTGACTGGTATCTATGGCATCGAATGACTTAACTAAGTCATCTACTGCTTTCATCTGAATCAGGTAGTTTTCTAACTGATTCAATGGTAAAGCACATGGCCCATCACATTTTGCATTGTCTGGATCTGGATGCGCTTCGATGAACAGGCCGGCCAAACCTAAAGCCATGCCACTTCGTGCAAGTTCAGTTGCCTGAGCGCGACGACCACCAGCACTGTCAGTACGACCACCCGGACGCTGCAAGGCATGAGTAGCATCGAAGATGACAGGATAGCCAGATTGCTTCATTTCATCCATACCTAGCATGTCGACGATTAGGTTGTTATAACCGAAACTAGAACCGCGTTCACACAAGATGATGTGATCATTGCCGGCTTCATTGAACTTAGTAATGATATGACGCATCTCATGAGGCGCTAAAAACTGGGGTTTCTTAACATTGATGATAGCGCCGGTTTCTGCCATGGCCACCACTAGGTCAGTTTGACGAGCCAAAAATGCAGGTAACTGAATAATATCGACGACTTCAGCCACTGGCGCACATTGATGTATTTCATGTACATCGGTGATCAGAGGCAGATTAAAGGTTTGCTTAATCTCTTGGAAAATCTTAAGGCCTTCTTCCATACCTGGACCACGATAGGAATTTATCGATGAGCGATTAGCCTTATCGAATGAGGCTTTAAAAACGTAAGGTATACCTAATTTTTGCGTCACTTCGGCATATGTTTCAGCGATTTTCATCGCCAAATCACGAGACTCGAGCACATTCATACCACCGAATAATACAAAAGGTTTATCATTTGCGATCTCGATATCACCTAAACCTATGACTTTATTACTCATCAATACTTCTCTCTAATAAGGCCTAGGCAATTGCCTAGCCGTTAACCAATGAATTCTTTGAGCTTATAGGCCTTGAAGTGCGGTGATCTGCAATACCTACTCATGCATGCCATATTTCTCTAACTTTACCCAGTCAACAGCATGCTGGATTTAAGCTTATAGGCCTTGAGATGAGATAATCTGTAATAGCTGCCCACACATCCATGCCATGTATGTCCCAACAGCATAGCCTAATACCGCAAGTAGCACACCTACAGGCGCTAATGCGGGATGAAATGCTGCGGCGACAACAGGTGCAGAGGCAGCACCGCCTACATTTGCCTGACTACCAACCGCCATATAAAACAAGGGGGCCTTTATCAGCTTAGCCACAATTAGCATAAAGCTGGCATGGACTAACATCCAGATGATGCCAATAGCGAAATACCATAAATTATCAGGATCGGCCAACTTAGACACATCCATGTGCAACCCGATAGTCGCCACCAGAATATACAGGAAGACTGTAGCGACTTTGGAAGCTCCTGCCGCTTCTAAATGACGCACTCGACTGAATGACATGGCCAGACCAATAGTTGTCACTGTCACTATCAACCAGAAGAACTTAGAGGTCAGACTATAATCTCGTGTCCAGGGATAGTTTGCCTCAAAAAATGGTGCCAAAAAATCAGCAAATAAGTGAGCAAGCCCAGTGACACCAAAACCAACGGCCACGATCAACATCAGATCATTCAAGCTAGGAATTCGAGAGTTTTCGGCATGATATTTTTCAACCTTGTCTTTCAAATCTTCGATTGCGCTTGTATCAGCCCCTGTCCAGGCATCAATTTGTTTGGCCTTAGAAGCCATAAATAGCAATACTGCCATCCAGATATTGGCGACAATCACATCAACAGTCACCATGATTGAGAAGATATTACCGCCAGCCTCATAGATCTCTTTCATCGCAGCCTGATTAGCTCCTCCACCGATCCAGCTTCCTGCTAATGTGGTCATGCCACGCCAAACCGCTTCGGGTCCGGTGACACCCAAAATTTCTGGATGTATGGCTGAAATGATAAGTAAGGCAATTGGCCCACCTATCACAATTCCCACAGTGCCCGTCAGGAACATGATTATGGCCTTGGGACCCAGAGATAAGATCGCTTTAAGATCAACACTTAAAATCAATAGGACTAAACAAGCTGGGAGTAGATATCTTGATGCCACGAAGTAAAGCTGCGAAGTGTGACCATCGATGACATTAAAGGTGTTAAGCAAAGAGGGAAGAAAATAGCACATGAGCAGTGCAGGGATAAATGTGTAAAACTTGGTCCAGAAAGGGTGCTTACTGTTACTGGTATAAAAAACAAATCCTAAAACCGCTGCCAACAAGCCCAAGGCTGTGGCATCATTTGTCACTAATGCTGTACTACTCATACTGTGTTTACTCCCCTACGATAGCAAAATTTTTATTATGATTTTTATTATGATTTTTATTATTTTGTTATTTTTCGGCTTTGATATTTGTTGATATTTAATTAGTTTAACAACTAAACACTGGCGAATATCGCGCTAAATTAGAGTGACAAAATGCCTTACTCGCCACTCGATATTTAATAAATTTCTGCTTAGCTTGGATTCATCCTAAGTGTAACTTCCAGATTACTTACAGACCTGCTAATGATAAATTTCTTGTTTACCCTTGAGCTCTTTAAGCTGCATTTTAACCAATTCAATCACAGGGTCGTGCGGACTGTTATCAACAAAATGTTTCAAGTCCGCTGCTGCGACACTGATACAACCTAACTGTTGTGCGATAAAAGCCCGCTCACGATTGAGATTAAGATCATCCGAGTGCCATTGCAGCAATAAATTACAACATTCCATAGCAGGCTCAAACCGATGCGAGACAATACTGCCAGCTTTTAGCTCGTGTATCATTCTAGAAACTAAGCGCTTCGAGCTTGCAGGATTAAGGTAACTGGATTTAAAACCTACGCCGTTGCCCAATTCCCCCCGCACTAACACATGAAGTTCATGCCGGGTTAAGTCATCACCGGTTAACGGATCTATATAGCGGATGTTGTCATCGATTTTGCTACATAACACAGTTGTTCCCGGCAATAGCAGAGGCTCTAAATCTAAATCAAGCTGTTTTGCAAGTAGCATCAACACCGTCGCTAATGTTGTACTATTGCCTTGGCGAGTCGTGATACAAGAAGCAAGATCGGCAGCCTCAACGCTAAAATAAAATTCCCGAGCACAAAAACCTAAGTCTTGATAGAACCAACGTAATAGACCATCTAACCTCTTTTGACGATCCACTACATAGCGACTCAATACTGAGCCCGATATTTCCAACCAAGCCCACTTGGCAGATTCAAGTTTCGAAAAACCTAGGTGCTGTGAAATTTCAAATGCAGTTTCTGGCAGTTGAATACTGTCTTTCAGAGTCAATGTTGTCATTATCCCATTAGCACCGCTTGCTTAAAGATGGCTATTTTAGCAGCATAAACAACCCAGGCTATCGCGCCAAAAGCAGCAAACACTTTGAATAGTTTCCCTTTATTAGCCTTTAAAGAAATAGTGGCTAAGATAATATATGCCACGACAGCGCCTAACTTCTCGGTGATCCAAGGGTCGCTAAAAGGATACTGCTTAATGATAAAACATAAAGTCAAACCAGATAATAAGAGTAGTGTGTCGATAACATGTGGAGCTATTTTAACCAGCTTCTTATCCATGATAGGAGACTGACGCATATGAAGCACGAAGCGGACTAAAAAAAACAATACACTCACGGCAACAAAGGTCAAATGAACGTGCTTAATAGCTGGATAAAAACTGTTTAGGGTTTCCATTTAAAACTCTTAATTAGGCTGGCAAAGGCAGTAGTGTACCCGATCCCTACTCCCATCACCAATAACACTCGCTACGCAGGGTGAATTTTAGTGAGAAATTTTACACTTTTATTTGCTGTAACTTTTTGACAAAAAATTAGCTAGCCCAAGTTGGGAAGATGTGTTGCATCAAACGCAAAAACATGAGCTAGTTCAAGGAGCCTCGACTCAACCCAGTCACGACGATGTTCATAGGACTTACCGTAAATGGGTCTATTCCCGTCAAATAGGCGAGCCGTATACATCTAGATACGCAATCGTAAAACGGCGTGTCTTCAATACTCACTAATTGTGCTTCTTGGTCTGGCCATAATAAATCTCAATGCGTATGTGACTATTTTAAGCTTAGTCACAGTGCTAAAACCCATCAAGTATTATGGGTGGCCATGTTATTACCGCTAAATCATCGCTTTAACCGAAAGTAACTCTGCTAAATCATCGTGCTTATTATCACCAATGAGATCATTTAGATGATAGTTGTCCAGTGAGCTGAAAAAACTCTCTAGAGCTTCAGAAAAAATCTGCTGTAATTGACAACGTGGAGTGATCACACATTGATTATTCCCCCCCGAGCACTCAACCAAGTTGTCCTTCTTTTCCATTTCTCGAACGAGGCTACCGATATTAATTTCATTAGGTGGGCGATTTAATTTAATCCCACCATTTTTACCTCGGGTAGCCAACAAATATCCAGAAATATTGAGTTGCTGAACAATTTTCATTAAATGGTTTTTGGAAATACCATAGCTGTCAGCAATACAACTAATTTTGCTTTGTTGACCACGGTTAACTGCCAAGTAGATCAGCACCCGTAAAGAATAATCAGTGTAGCGTGTAATGTGCATTACATTTTACCCAAGTTTATGACAATAAGATGTATATATTTTAGATCTTAATAGGGCGGATGTAAATTTACTTTTTTCAAGTTTATAAAAGAGGATAACATTATAATCTAATGGATAATTACTCATAAAAATAACACAGGGAGCTCACTG
This sequence comes from Shewanella sp., assembly GCA_037132815.1. Lineage (GTDB taxonomy): Bacteria > Pseudomonadota > Gammaproteobacteria > Enterobacterales > Shewanellaceae > Shewanella. Next base: position 986 of record JBAHZX010000142.1, on the reverse strand, counting down.
CGTTGTTGTCTAAATACAGTGCAATCACCCCAGATCCACATCTTATCCTACGGTGTTAACATTGACTGATAAGTTTGCTAAAAAACAGCGATATCACCCCCTATTTAATTAAATCTAGACGTTAAAATTTAAACCTATTTTAGTCAAAAACTTCCCCCTGACCTAGTAACAAAATCACACATTACATAAGTTGCATTTAAAATGCATCTTATGTAAAGTATCGGTAACTCTATCCATCATATAACTACCTAAAGGTATAATATTATGAGAACTGTCAGCCCAGAGCGTCAAGATCAAATAGCATCGAATACTGTCAATATTGGTATCTACAGTGCATATAGATCGAGATATAGCAGTAGATGGCGATGAAGTAGTAGTACGTACTAATTAGGGACTAAAATATTCAGAAAAATATAATTGATGGTATTACTCCAGTTAGAACTGAAAGTAAATTCAACACTAAAATTGAACATTATATCGCTATCTGTAGAGTAAAATCCGTTTAAAATAACTTAACAATTTGGAATGAAAAATGTTAAAAGTTAAATATATAATTTGGGGGCTCATTACGGTATTTATACTATCATTCAGCGTTTTACTGTCTCTTGGTAGTGATATATATCGAGAAGCTCCACCATTACCAGATCAGGTTATCACTCCAAGTGGTAAAGTGGTTTATACCTATGAAAACATCGATCAAGGTCAACAAGCTTGGCGTTCAATGGGCGGTATGCAACTTGGCTCTATTTGGGGCCATGGCGCATACTTAGCACCAGATTGGACCGCTGATTGGGTTCATCGCTCTGCGTTGGCTTGGCTAGATATTACTGCACAGAAGGAATTCTTTAAATCGTTTGATGATTTAGATAGCCCTACTCGTGCCATGCTAGAACAGAAATTACGTGATGATATTCGAACCAATGGCTATAATAAAGACACTAATAATATTGTTATTAGTGAAACTCAAGCAAAAGCCATTCAAGTTG
>JBAHZX010000132.1:0-7095 GCA_037132815.1 Shewanella sp. | reverse complement strand
GCTACGTGTTAGCAAACCCCGATTGTAAACTGACTTATTATAATCGTTTAGAGTCTAGTGTGACTGAATATATATCTTTTGAAATAAATACAGATGGTTGCTAGTGGTTGGTATGTTTAATGGCTATCCAACGCCAATATTCCCTTTTCAATTATTTGTAGGGCAGCCAAACAGTTTGAAGATGAGTTTGTTATCTCTCTTACAGCTGTCTCTTAGTCAGATCTCATCGCACCTTACCCACAGCAAACATTTCTTGAGCTAAACGATAGCCTGACACTTAAGCTTGCAATGTATCCCAGCCTTCTCAAATCATCGATCAACTCGCCATACCGGTTCTTTTGCTATCGGTAAAACCACCTAACTTCGCTATGGATGTGTAAGCCCATTTCATACTCGGAGCGCTTTTAGCATCATGGCCATTAACCTTATAATGTTGCTGTAAAACTGTCCATTCGTCCTCTTCAAGTACCTTGTCACAACTCTGATTTTCCATAGCGATAGCTTCATCAATAAGCCCTTTCTTTCTTAAGTATAACGATAAGCTCATTACTTCTCGCAGTTGCAGTAACCTCTCTTGAGGCTCGATTAACGGGTTTTTCTTTGCTATTTCTCATGCATTTTTGAGGGATGTGGATAGTGTAACTGCCCAGTCTAGGCTGCTCCGCGAGGTGTTAGAACAGTTTTTTATCTGTACCAACAATTCTCCTAAGATGCTTCGATCTAACAACGAAACGTTCTTTGTGCTGCTGTTTATCTTGTAAATAACTTAAAATATCAGCTTCTAAACCACAGACTGAGATCACTCTAGCCATGGTATCGCCTAAGCGCTGACGACCGAAATAGGATGCATCAGGCCATTTGCCACTTTCTTTTTCATCTGCTTCGCTAATATCGTTAGGACGGCACCACCAATCTTGGTGGATCAACCCTAACGTTCGGGTCGTTTTACTATCGAGTAATAAGGTGGAGTGCACCCACCCAACCACGGGCTTTATTGGTCGTTTTCCCCAACGTCCCCAGTTTTTCCGCCTATAACTTAACGAGGTGGTATCTTCTAGCGCCAATATTTCAGGCACATCCTCTACTAAAGAGGCTGTATGCATGGATCCTGCTGCTCGGATCATCTCTGGTGAAATTTTATTATTACAGATCAATCTGTAGGAGCCTTCTAGTTCTGCTTCATTTCCATGACATGCATTCGCGATAGACTTACCGCTGCTACAGGCTATATAGGTGCAAGTACTGATTAAGCGTTCGGTTCGGCGAGAATCACCTAATAATAGAGCATGCTGAAAGTGCTCGCGTGACCATTTCTCTGGGTTGAATATTGACAAAATATTAATCTAAGCCTTTGAAGTTACTTGATCTGATCATGGTGTCATCAACAAGTTCAATTTATAATATTTGTGTAGAAGAGTCAGGTTCTCATGAGGTAGAGTATCCCTTCAAAAGTCATTCTGTGTTCAGGTTTATCATATATAAGGCCTGTACTTTACATAACTTGCAGTACCAGTTTCCAAGCTAATATTGGTTAACATTGTTCTTAGCATGATTTGGCGTTACGGTTTATTTTCTTCGAAACAAATTATAACGCCTATCGTACTGCTCATGATTTCGCCATGAAAGATCAGCCCCCTTAATGCTAAACGAATAATTTACTTAAGTTTACAATAGCCTGTATTGTTACTCACATTATTACTACGCTTATTTAATCATAATAGTCGCGCTATCAAATACAGATAGCAATCATTATCGTTATCATTATCATTATCAGGTTATTAGGGGAAAATAATGTTTAGAAGGACACTTGTTGCGTTTTCTGTAAGCTCACTGATGTTAGGAGTGTCTCCGTTAGCTATAGCTGATGACGAAGCCGACATTAATAAAGCTAAAATGGAAACTATGGTGGTTACAGGGACCAGAAGCGAAAACCTACTTAAAAATGTTCCAGCATCTGTAGAAGTATTTACTTCACAAGAAATTGAAGCAATGGGAGCCGTTTCAGTTCGAGATGTAATTTCTCGTGCAACAGGCGCACAAACTTACGCTCAAAAAGGAGGGATTAACCTACGTGGTATAGGTTTTAACTATACTGTTGTGCTAGTTAATGGGCGTAAACCTGGTGCTATGGAAAACAATAAAGACTTTCAAAGTTATATCACACAAAACATAAATATTGATTCTGTTGACCGTATTGAAATTTTGCGTGGTCAAGCAGGGGTTATGTATGGCTCTAATGCTATTGGTGGTGTGATTAACATTATTACGAAGCAAAGCTATGATGCGTCATCAGTATTTACTGTTACACATGGGTCCAATGAATCTAAGCTGTCATTTACCCAAGATTTCGGTCGCGAAAATGATATTTTTGGGCGTGTGTCTGGTTCTTATACTAACTATATTCCTGTTAAAGAAGATACCTTAGATAATAATGGTAGCTGGGAAGAGACGGATAGTGGTAACTTGTCTAATTTTAACAGTACGATTGGCTATACCATTAACGAAAGTAACGAGATTCGCTTTGAAGCTAGTTACTCAAACCTAGATACTGTTGGCAAGTCGCTAACCTATTCTGATGAAACGCTTGTGGATGGTGACGGCAACGAATCTACCAACACTACTTACTCTAGTCGTGAATCTGAAACTTATCGAAAGCGTATCGAAGGCGCTATTATCTTTGATGGTTATACTCAAGACCACACTTATACTGCGGGTTTAACGGTTAACCAAGTTGAATTATCTAAAAGTGGGTATGAGCAAGTATATGACACGATGGTTCTCGACGCACAAGATGTTTGGCAAATCAACGACTGGAACAAATTGGTCATAGGTGGGGAATACCTTAAGAACGAAATATCTCGTGAAAACATAGAGTTAAAGGATGACAGTTTAGATCGTTATGCCTTGTATCTACAAGACCAAGTGTCACTATTAGATAACTCATTAATACTCATCCCGTCACTACGTTTTGATGACGACAGCGCTTTTGGAAACAAGGTGACTTATCAATTCGGTGGAACTTATCAGTTTATTGAAAATAACTTCCTTAAAGCCAATATAGGCACAGGTTATAAAGCTCCTGTACTGACCGAGCTATATGCATACGAAACCCAAGGTTCAGGTACTGTTTGGGGAAATCCTAATCTCACGCCCGAAGAGTCAGACAGTTGGGATGTACGCTATGAAGTGTATTTAGACCGACTAAAAGCAAGTATCGGTTATTACAGCACAGACGTGACAGATAAGTTCTCTTCTAAAATCTGTGAAGATTTTGAAGATGGCAGCGAAAACCGTATCTACTGCGACAACTTACCCGATCCTATTAATGGTGATAATAAGCTTCGTTATAATATTGGTGAAGCTTCTGTAAGTGGGATTGAGGCACAACTAACTTATGCCCTTACTGATAGTTTAAATATCAAGCTGAGTTATGACGGTATAGATGCAAAACAGATAAACGATGAAGGTGTTGAAACCGATTTAAACTTCAATTCTGAAAATATTTATGGGCTTGATATTCAGTATTACAATGCTGATGAAGATCTGGGTGTGAATATTTGGGGCGCATATAACCAAGACTATTTATATAGTTCTAGTGGTGAGCGCTTCGATTTTTATAACTTCAATGCGTCGGTACATAAAGGTTTTGGCGAAATATACAGTGTTACTTTTGCTGCATACAACCTATATCAGTCAGAGCGTACTAGCGAAACTGACACAGCTATATCTCCCTTCGAATGGCGTTTGAGCTTCTCTGCCAAACTTTAAAATAAGATAAGTCAAGTATAAGAGCTCAAAACAAAAATGGGCTCTTATGATTCATTGAGGTTAATAACAATGTCGTCTAAAGTCGCTCCACTGAACATGAGCTGGCCCGATTTTTATTCTAGGTTAGCACTTGCCACTATTGGTAATTATCTATTTTGTGTTCTATTCACTATCGTATTTAGTCTTATACCTTCATCAAATATTGCTATTGCAATTGAAGAAGCAAGTACGCTGTCTATGATTGTTTTTCCTGTCATTATGATTTGGGCAATTAGTGCGAGAAGTGCCATTTTTGCCTGGACTGTTGTGGGTGTATTTACCCTTCTTCTATCGATTATGTATTTAATCATTACATCTGGAAACTAGAGGTATGAGTTTAATGAATACAATAAGAGAAGGTTTCTTAAATAAACAAGGTCTAGGTGTGCGCAAAGCCAACACTTGGTTGCATACATTAACTGGATTTTTCCTTGGTTGGATTTTCTACCTAATATTTTTTACGGGTACTTTTAGTTTCTATCGTTCAGAAATGATTTTGTGGGCTTGGCCTGAATCGCATCTATCTACAGCTGCTGAGGTACAAGATTTTAGTGCAGTTGGAGAGTATTTAGATACCAATGCTCAGGGCTCTTCACAATGGAATATCATGATGCCAAGTGATCGCTCGCCAATTACAAAGGTACGATATTACGATGAAGGAGAGAAGCCGTCTAAGCATGGCGGCTACAATGTCAGTATAGATACAGCAACAGGTGAACAAATTGAGAACCGTGAATCTCGTTTAGTGAGTAAAATGGTTCAAGCTCATTACATGTTGTTTGGCATGGGAAAACACCTAGGTTTAACCATAGTCGGTATTATTACCATGGTTATGTTTGTCGCACTCATAAGCGGCGTTATTATTCACCGTAAGATATTCAAAGACTTTTTTACCTTCAGAGCTAAGCGTGGTCAAATGTCTTGGAAAGATATGCATAATGTCACTGCTGTAGTCGCACTCCCATATCATTTTGTATTTATTTTCAGCGGTTTACTTCTCACTTTGTTCCTGTTAAACCCTTGGGGAATTCAAGGAGCAATGGAAGGGGATGAAAAGCGCTTTCGTGAACTCACCGGGGGAAAAAGGGGGTTAACCGTACCTGATATGCCTGCCAACCCTGTCACCAGATTACCAGTCACTGAAGGTACTGCTGCAGTGCTTAACTCGATTAATTCTCAGTGGAGTGAGCGCCACGAAGGAAAAATCGCAATGATTATGATCACGAACCCTAACACATCAAAACAGCAAATTAATATTCGTGGAGAGCGCAACAATGATCTAGTTAGTGGTGCTAAAGCGCCGACTTGGCTTTTTGATACTAAAGGGGAGCTGGTTAAGGCAACTAAACCCGTATCGCCTTCTAGTTCAATCATTGCATTTAATAATGTACTTGAACAGATACACCAGCAGCTGTACGCAGGTCCTTTAGCACGGGCTATTTACTTTTTGGGTGGTTTACTCGGCTGCATCATGATTGCTACTGGCTCAGTCATGTGGGTGCAAAAGCGTGAAAAGCGTAAACGCAATGCAGAACCTACAAAAGGTGTACTTAGGGCTAAATTCCTCAATGTTGCAACCATTGTGGGTCTACCTGCATCGATGTTAGTCGCATTTTGGGCAAACCGTATTATTCCAGCAAGCTTGGATATGCGAATGAATCTAGAGTTATTTACTTGGTATGGAGCTTGGATTGCGATGTTTATACATGCTTATTTTGTTGGTTCAAGCAATGCTTGGCGCCAACAAACTCAACTGATTGTGTTGCTTTCTATTAGCTTAGCTATATACAACATTGTAATTCAGTATCCACTGTTGGGTATTGGTAGTGGCTTTGTGTGGTTACAAGTCCCACTGATGATCAAACTAATTGATATTGCATTTATTGTTATTGCTGCAGTGGCTTTTTATTGCCTTAGGTTTATGCCAAAACAGGAGGCAACTGTACAGCTAGAGGAGGGGGTAAATGTTTAAGTATTTTCTGATTTCAACTTGTTTGGGGTATATCGCGTTTATATTGCTAGCTCAAGCTATGGATGTACCGCGCCGTAAGAATTGGCATTACTCGCAAAATGTAGGAAGCCGAGTATTAAAAAGAGTGCTAGCCATTTTGTTGTTGGTATTATCTGTGATCCCACTAGTACAAGTATTTGGTGCGTCTGAAGGTGCATCATTATTCTTTATTAACATTACATTACTCGCTTTCGCTGTAGTAATGATGGTGACCTATTATCCTGCAACACTTAATCGTCAATGCTTATTGGCAGGTGCTGCGTGCATAGTGGTACTGGCTGGGGATTTCACTAGTAAGTTATTGGTGTAGTTACGGTAAAGGAGTCGTGTAGCCAAAGCCTCACAACCTAAGGGCGTGGGGCTTTGTTTTAGTTATAGTATTAGCGGTTTTAATCTGGTGTAAATAGAGTAAGGTGATTATGGATTGATATGAGTTGGCATGTCTATGCGCCTGTCTCTTAGTCAGATCTCATAGCACCTTACCAGCATTTCTTTAGTTAAACGATAGCCTGACACTTGAGCTTGCAATGTATCCCAGCCTTCCCAAATCGTCGACCAACTGCCATACTGGTTCTTTTGCTATCGGTAAAACCACCTAACTTCGCTATGGATATATAAGCCCATTTCATACTCAGAGCGCTTTTACCATCATGGCCCTTAACCTTATAATGTTGCTGTAAGACTTTCCATTCGTCCTCTTCAAGTACCTTGTCACAACTCTGATTTTCCATACCGATAGCTTCATCGATAAGCCCTTTCATTCTTAAGTATAACGATAAGCTCATTACTTCTCGCAGTTGCAGTAACCTCTCTTGAGGCTCGATTAACGGGTTTTCTTTTGCTATTTATCATGCCTTTTTGAGGGATGTTGATAGTGTAACTGCCCAGTTTAGGCTGCTGTTTATCTTGTAAATAACTTAAAATATCAGCTCCTCGATCACAGACTGAGATCATTCTAGCCATGGTATCTTCTAGCGCCAATATTTCAGGCACATCCTCTACTAAAGAGGCTGTATGCATGGATCCTGCTGCTCGGATCATCTCTGGTGAAATTTTATTATTACGGATCAATTTGTAGGAGCCTTCTGGTTCTGCTTCATTTCCATGACATACATTCGCGATAGACTTACCGCTGCGACTGGCCATATTAGCGCAAGTACTGATTAAGCGTTCGGTTCTACGAGCATCCTTAAGCATCCCCTCATAATAATCAGCTATAGTGGGCCTTTCAGAGTACAATAAGCAGAAATGAGTCAATTACCTTCAATTTTGCATAT
>JBAHZX010000011.1:0-10523 GCA_037132815.1 Shewanella sp. | reverse complement strand
CGCAAAATTATCCCCTCAATTTCAGGCGACGGACTTATTACAGGCTTGCTTTCCAGGCGGTTCGATCACTGGAGCTCCAAAAATTAGAGCCATGGAGATCATAGAAGAACTTGAACCCTCAAGAAGAAGCCTTTACTGTGGTTCTATTGGTTACATCAGTCAGGATGGTCAGATGGACACCAACATCACCATTCGAACTTTAGTGGCTATAGATGGGATTATTTATTGCTGGGCTGGCGGCGGAATAGTTGTCGACTCTACTGCAGCAAGTGAATATAAAGAAACCTATGATAAACTCAGTAAAATTCTGCCAATATTATCAGGCCTTCCAATAAGGTAGGTTTAAAAGTGATTTATACTGCATTACTGACCTGTTTACAGATCAATCATGAAAAGGAATTTATATATGGCAAAGTTTTTAAACACTAGTGCAACAAATTATTACTTAGAAGATCTGATAAAAAATGCCTCTGATCGTCTAATTTTAATAAGTCCTTTTCTTAAACTCAATGATCGTATTAAAGAATTACTTGAAGATAAGAATCGATTAAAAATTGATGTGCGTATTGTTTATGGTAAAAGTGAATTACAACCAATGGAAATAAGTTGGTTGAATGAACTCTCCTTTATTAGAACAAGTTTTTGTAAAAATTTGCATGCAAAGTGCTACATAAATGAAAGTTCTTGTATTATTACTAGTTTAAACCTTTATGAGTTTAGCCAAGTTAATAATAATGAAATGGGTGTGTATGTTTCTCGTGAAGAGGACTCTATTATGTACCGTGACACCTACGAAGAAGCACAGAGGATCATCAGAATTAGTGATGAGGTCAGAGTTTCTATGCAGAAAGTTGAGAGTACAAAACAAGAAGGCGAGGCTTCTAAATTAGGTTCATCAACAGAAGAGACTATATCTACTAAAATTACATCTTCTAAATTGGCAGGTAAACTTAAGCTGAAGACACCTGAATTATTAGAAAAGCTACTTTTATCAGGTTATATAGAGGAAGAAAATCACAAACAGACCCTAACAGAGAAAGGTGTAACAGTCGGTGGAGAGGCTAAAAAAGGTCGTTTTGGTGCTTATTTTATTTGGCCAGAAGATTTTACTGTAGAGTAAAAAGCTATCAAGACGTTTAAACGAAACTAAAACAGACGGCTAAGTTTCACTATACATTTTAGCCCGCTTAACGCGATGTTATAAGGAATAGGCTAGCATTTCTAATTGCCACTGAAATCACGCATCTTGAGGTAGACGGGTATATGCAAAAAACAAACTCCCTACTATCAGCTGAATTTAAACTCAGATATAACCTATTGCAAGCCCCCCAAGAGTCTAATCCGAATATTAAGGGTAAACTGCAACAAGCAGCGGTCCTTATCGCCTTAATACAAAAAGAACATGAATTGCATGTGTTGTTAACTCGGCGATCAACACATCTTAGGTCTCATCCTGGACAAGTCAGTTTTCCTGGAGGTAAAGTCGAACAGACAGATGCTTCATTCATCGAAACAGCATTGAGAGAAGCCGCAGAGGAAATTGCACTTTATCCGGGTAATGTTGATGTCATTGGTCAGTATCCTGCAATGAAGACTTTTACCGGTTTCATCATTACCCCTGTCATAGGGATCGTAAAGGATCCTTTCACACCCCAGCTAGATCCCGGCGAAGTCGATGAATTGTTCACCGTTCCTTTATCGTATTTATTACAAACTGAGAATCGTCAAAAGCAGATTTTTAGGCGCCATGGGATCCAACACCCAGTATATTTTATTCGTTACAGGCAACACCTCATTTGGGGCGCAACCGCAACGATGATAAACAAACTATGTAAACACTTAATTAGCTAGCTAGAGGCTGCTAAGACTCTTTAATAAAAAAGGTGTCAACAGGCTTACGGCGACTGAGCATAACAAGAGCAGAGGAAGATTAAACTTAAAAAGCAGGATTAATCGACAAAATTGCCCGCTATTGACTGTTTATCTAATTTTGCTACTTGAGAAAACCCGCCAGCAAGGTAATATAAGCATCCGAATTTTATATATAAACGTTTCGTTGGAGAACTAAGCAACAATGAGCATTACATCTGTCGCTTCTGTATTTAAAGGTGAATTTGCGATCGGTTCGCAAATTACTGTTCGCGGTTGGGTACGATCACGCCGAGATTCCAAGGCCGGCATCTCCTTTCTTGCCGTTTATGATGGCTCCTGTTTCGACCCTATTCAGGGTGTTGTGCCTAATAGCTTAGAAAATTACAATAACGAAATCTTAAAGTTGACCACTGGTTGTTCTGTCATTATGACAGGTGAAGTGGTTGAGTCTCCGGGTAAAGGCCAAGCATTTGAGCTGCAAGTTACCCGTATTGAAGTGGCTGGTTGGGTAGAAGATCCTGACACTTATCCAATGGCAGCCAAACGCCATTCTATTGAACATTTACGTGAGCTTGCTCACTTACGTCCTCGTACCAATATTATTGGTGCTGTTGCGCGTGTACGTAACTGTTTGTCACAAGCTATTCACAGATTCTACCATGAAGAAGGCTTCATCTGGGTATCGACTCCCCTTATCACAGCATCGGATTGTGAAGGTGCCGGTGAGATGTTTCGAGTCTCTACCTTAGACATGGAAAATTTGCCCAGAACTGACGAAGGTAAGGTCGACTACAGCGAAGATTTCTTCGGTAAAGAAGCCTTTCTTACGGTATCTGGCCAGCTTAATGCGGAGACTTATGCTAGCGCGTTATCGAAAGTTTATACCTTCGGTCCTACGTTCCGTGCTGAAAACTCGAATACTAGTCGCCATTTGGCTGAATTTTGGATGGTTGAACCTGAAGTCGCTTTTTCTGATCTCGACGATATAGCATGCCTCGCTGAGCAGATGCTAAAATACTGCTTCAAAGCCGTACTTGAAGAGCGTCGTGACGATCTGGAATTCTTCGCCCAACGTGTCGATAAAACAGTTATCGAACGTCTTGAGTCATTCGTTACCAGTGACTTTGCTCAAGTAGACTACACCGATGCGGTTGAGATCCTGAAAAACTGCGGCAAAACATTCGTGTATGCTGTTGAATGGGGAATCGATCTACAATCTGAGCATGAGAGATATCTAGCAGAAGAACATTTCAAAGCCCCAGTAGTGGTAAAGAACTACCCAAAAGACATCAAATCCTTTTATATGCGACTCAATGATGATGGTAAGACCGTTGCCGCGATGGACATACTTGCACCTGGGATTGGTGAGATAATAGGGGGATCTGAGCGTGAAGAGCGTTTAGAGGTACTCGATGCTCGACTAGAAGAGATGAACTTGAGCAAGGAGGACTACTGGTGGTACCGTGATTTGCGCCGCTACGGTACCGTACCTCACGCAGGTTTTGGTCTTGGCTTTGAGCGTTTAGTCTCGTACGTTACTGGTGTCACCAATATACGCGATGTGATCCCGTTCCCCCGCGCACCTAAATCAGCAAGCTTCTAAATTTTACCTACGAAGCATTAAAAAACGCCCTGATGGGCGTTTTTTTGTATCCAACCAATGCTGGATCTTAATGTAGAATATTTAGATCCAAAGGCATCCATCAGTGCTATTTATCGAGCGTAATGGGCTTAAGCAGTTCGAGCCAGTCATCCCCTGTCATCTCTGATACAGCCAGACTCTCTTGTTGATAGATGCTCTGTGCTAAGTTATGTTTAGATTCTTGCAGTAATTGTATTTTTTCCTCAACAGTATCCTTACAAATGAGTTTATAGACAAACACCGATTTATCTTGGCCTATACGGTGAGCCCTATCACTGGCCTGATGTTCGGCGGCGGGATTCCACCAGGGATCGGTATGAATAACAATATCAGCAGCAGTTAGATTAATCCCTGCCCCCCCTGCCTTCAAGCTTATCAAGAATACTGGCACTTCCCGTTGCTGAAAACGCTCAACCAGGGTCCCTCGGTCACGACTCTTTCCTGTCAGTTCAACGAAATTAATACCTAGCTTTTCCAGAAGCTCACCAATCAGAGTTAGCATACTGGTAAAAGAGGAAAAAATTAATACTCGCCTGCCCTTTTCAAGCATGCCTGGCAGCTTAGCCGCAAGCCAGTTTAACTTTCCCGAACGAGTATCGAGCCTGTTCATGTCATCCAGAGGCTGTACTTCATTGTCTGGATTATTACGCTTTTCAATTACTGATTTAACTAAGCCAATATCACCCTCAGCGAGATCTGATTGTAAGGTGTGATTGAGTTTGAGTAAGTCAGGATGGCAACACACCTGCCTGAGTTTGAGCAAAGCATTACTGATGGCTAAACGGTTACGCTTTACTCCTGAGACTGAAACTGCTTTTTTCATCTCTTCAGACATGGTCAAGCGGATCGTTTCATACAGATCCCTCTGGGTCTCAGTTAGGTTTATATATTCATTGATCACCGTCTTATTGGGTAACTCTGTAGCGACCTCAGATTTAAGTCTGCGTAACATGAACGGCGCAATTCGTTGTACTAATGCACGACGACGATCATCATTTTGCTCTTTTTCAATGGGTACTTGATAGTGGCGCTGAAACTGACTATAGGTTCCGAGGAAACCCGGCATCAGGAAATTAAACAGCGACCATAACTCTCCCAGATGATTTTCTAAAGGCGTTCCGGTTAAGCAGAGCCTATGGGTCGAAGACAAGTTGGCAACGACTCGACTAATTCGACTACGAACATTTTTAATCGTCTGAGCTTCATCTAAGATCACGAGATGAAAGTGTTGTTTGGCCCAGAATTCAATATCTTGTTGTAGTGTGCCATAACTGGTGATCAAGAGGTCGCAGTGATTAACCTGATCTTGTAAACTGTGACGCTTAGACCCAGACCAAAGAAGCAGCTTAAGCGAGGGGGTAAATGTCCCAGCTTCATGCAACCAATTGGCTAACAAACTCGTTGGCGCAACCACTAAACAGGGAGCTAACAACTTACCGGCTTCTTTATCGAGTAAGATGCTGCTCAGAGTCTGGATTGTTTTTCCCAGACCCATATCATCGGCAAGTATTCCGCAAAATTTGTGTTCCTGTAAAAATTGTAGCCAATTTAAGCCTAACAACTGATACTCTCTGAGCTGTGCATTTAATCCGACAGGCGCTGAAACTGCCAAATCTATTTGTTTAACTTTCCCCAGCCTCCTTGCTGAGTTCTGATTATTGGAGTTTGCATCCAAATATGCATAAAGTTGCTGAGCCTTATTCTGTAACCAGTCGCTGCCTTGCCAACGCCACTCTTTGTTATTGATTTTATCTCGGTTAGCCAATTCTGCAATTCGAGTCAACTGATTCATCGGTAGGGTTAATGTCTCACCAACTGACAGCGGCTTTTTTCCATACAGTTCGACCAACACAGACAGAATATGCTTCACTCTGTCGGCAGGCAAAGACAGACGCTGACCCGAGTCAAGTTGCATCTGTACCGTGTCTGTATCGATTAAGTTTTGCAGTAAGCCCTGTGTTATCGCTTTAACTAAATAAGGCAGTAAATTAATCTTATTACCATTCACTTCCACACCCAATTCAAGTTCGAACCATTGTTTTTTGGCGGCGTGATGGCTGATATTGCCATACCAAGTCTGGGCTTGTACTAGGCTAAAACGGTTGATTAATTGAAAGTCGATTGTCCATCCAGCTAACATAAGGCGCCTTATAGCAAGCATTTGTTGGCTTAGTTTCTCGGGTAGCAGGCGATCTCCGAGTGGGAACTGATGCCAGACTATGGATTCAAAACTCGATGAAAGAAGAGGAAAAATAGTTAGCTGGATATTCAATTCAGAGGCTAGTTTAAGCAGATGCTGTGATTCACTGGCGAGAGCAAAAATATTGGCTAAACTACATTCGATATTTTCACTGATGAGAGAAAAACTTGCGATCTCTATATTCTGATGACACTGTTCATCCCATGGGAATTGGATCCCCTTGCGATAAATTTTAACTTTAGGCATCCACTCCCTGTCATTATCTGTTAGTTGTTGCAAATATTGAGTACACTGTATATCGCTCAGTTCAGCCAAAGAAGGAGGTAACTCAGTCAACACTAAGCTCATACTGGCAAGATCAAGGTAGTGCCCTAAAGCCACTTCATGTAAGGCGCTTACCTCGACAAAGTCATCGAGATTATGCTGCTCTACTTTAAAAGGCGCTTGATCGCAATGCTGCCAGAAACAGCGCCGAGTAGACATTAACTGATAGAGAAACTCACTGTCACACATTTCACTTAAACTTAAGGAAAGTGTTTCTTGCTGAGCATCTTTCTGTTCATTACCCAGTACTTGGACTAACGCCTTTAACCTATGCAATATGTATAAATCGGCTTGAGACACAAATTTTGGCAAGTTACCTCGTGCTAGCACTTCGAAGCCTAAATCTGTCTTGATTGAGTATTCCCCTAATTTGCTGACATAGCCTTTATGGGCAGTTAGGTGTAGCTCCCCATCCCTTACTGAAAGCAGGTACACCACTCTATGCCGGGCCATATTAGGATAAGGATTGTAACGTTGACTCAGCTCGGTTCTCAATAACCTAAATGCAGTGTCAGCTCGTTTTTTCTCACTAAGATAGGGAATGATGGGCGCTTGTTTGGCCAAATAATCTATGGCGATAGCGGCAAGATGAACACACGGTAACAGGTGCTGTTCACACTGACTGCAGGCTGTATTTTTCGAGGCTATTACCGGACCCGCTGACCAGTCTAATGTGGTCATCACCGTTAATGGACTAGCGTCTCTGACATTTGGGACATCAGTGCCAATGTCCAGTTCTATAGCCGAGCTAAATTGCGCAGACAGCACCGGTCCACTGTAGTCAAAGCAGACTTGTGGCGTATCCAGTAAAATCTGCATACCGTCAAATATTACTGACTGACTAAAAAAATCTTCTAGTAGGGTCAATCTCACCTTCCAATGATGATTATCAGTTCATACATAAACCAAGAAGACAGCAAACGGCCACTGCGTCCAAGTTTTAAACATATAAATTAAACCGGAAGGGAGAACTATAACATTAATGACATTGAGCCTGATATATTATTATATTTTATATTTCAAGTATATCTGATACTTACTCATTATCTAACGGTGATGATAATCACTTAGCAGGCTGTCATTAGAAGAACTACAATCTAAATATTTATCCACAACATCAAATACATGCTTTACTCAGAGGTGCGCTCGAGCTTAGCCAAATAAAAACCATCGAAGCCGGAATCGGCCACACTGATGTTCTCATCTTCGATAAACTTGAAATGTTCATTTGCAGCTAGGAATGCATTAACCTGATCTCGATTCTCTTCGGGCATAATAGAGCAAGTGGCGTAGACTAAAATACCCCCCACTTTTACCATGCGACTGTAACTCTGCAAGATATGTTTCTGTAACTCAACCAATACAGGTAAACGCTCTGGGGTGTCGCGCCATTTGGCATCTGGGTTACGTTTAAGTACCCCTAAGCCAGAACATGGTACATCTAACAGCACGCGGTCAGCGCTAAGTTTAAGACGCTTAATGGTTTTAGAACTGGCAATGATACGGGTCTCAACATTATGAGCGTTGGCGCGACGAGCGCGTTGTTTTAGACTATCGAGTTTCCACTGCTCGACATCCATGGCCAGTAAACGTCCCTTGCCCTGCATTTGAGCCGCGATAGACAAGGTCTTGCCACCGGCGCCAGCACAGGCATCAATAACCCGCATACCCGGCTTAGCATCTACCGCCGCTGCCACTAATTGTGAGCCTGCATCTTGTTGCTCAAACCAGCCCTTTTTGAAACATTCGGTGCGAAACAGTGCTGAATCAGAAGTCACTTCCAGTGCAGTATCTACGCCTTCGACCTCTTTGGTTTGAACTTGCTCATTTCTCAGTTTCTTAGCTAACTCTTCACGAGTACACTTGAGAAGGTTTACTCGTAAATAACGCTTAGGTTGAGTACTTAGCGCTGCTCTCTCTTTGGCCCAAGCATCACCAAGCTGACTCTGACCCATAGTATCTAACCATTGAGGACAGCCATCCCATAAAGCTGGCTGTACCTTGGCTTTCTCCAAACGGTCAAAATAGTCTCTCTCATCGACCTGTAATGCATATTGCATTTTAGGTAATTCTAGTCCATGAAACATGTGCCATACATTAAGTAAACGGGTTCCCATGCGTGATATTTCTTCAAATTTCACATCTGACAGGTAACAGTAAAGGTTTAATCTACGCAGAAGATCACCAGCAACCACGGTGACACGAGCTTGCTCAGATGGTGCTAACTGTAAGCCTGAAAAATGATGAGAGTAGGCTCTGTCTAAAGGTTTCCCAGCAGATAAAACCATGTCTAAAACATTGATGACTAATTCGGTCGAGCTGGGAGAAAGTGGTGAGTTAAGCATGAAATCGCCTGCGGTGAATGCCTGAAAACAAAGACTAAATAAAAAACGTGTGGATGATAGGAACTAAACCATCAATACGCAAGTAAAGTATGACATTGGGCCAAGTATTTTTGAGCTCCTATTTCCTAATTGATTAATCATCACAAAATGGGCGACGATAAGGTCGCCATAGTGTAATAGTTAATAGTTAAATTGATGAAAGACCATTACATTTTTGATCCCTTCGTCTCATAGAGGAGAATAAAATTATAGCAGAAATATAGGTAAGCAAAATGCGAACCCCCTACCCACCTCAACGCTTAACATTACCAACGAATCGAAAAAGCAGAACTGAACCAGCATGGCCTTGGTATAAATGCCAATCCATATCGTTTCGGTATATGTTACCACTTGGCATGAATTTATTTCACTTCACTTCATTCTTACATGTTAGCGGCCAGAACTAGGAAGTAGATCTCATTATCGACAATGCCCCTAAATAAAATTTTGAGGATAATGATTTAATTTCGATAAAAAATCCAGAATTTAAACTATACCTTCGTAAATAGGTGGTTCAAACACAATACTAAAGCCTAAAGAATATTCATGTACGATTTTCCCTGATAAAAATAGGGATAAGCTTTTATGGAACAATAAATTTGATAATAGATTAATTAATACCTGCTACTGTTGCTAATTTAGTTAATATAACTCTAAAATTTATAGACTCTTATGATGAATTTTTATTCTGACTAACGTTCTATCATCGTTTATCCAGTATATTTAGACTACCTGCCCCAGGGATTAAGCGGTAACTTATTATCCATAGAGTTCTCATTTTTGTCAGCTTGCTTATGTGTCGCTGGCCTATCTGAAACGCGATTTTTCGTGTTAGCTTTCGATGCAGAGTGCTGTTTTCTTGGCGTAGTCAGGTTATTCTCTAAGCCATCCCTAGGCGGCTTATTTTTGGGCTCGAAATTCAATACAGAAACAGGTACCACTTTGCGGGGCTCAAACCCTTCAATGACTTTTCTTTCGATCAATTGATCGAGACGCTTTTCAATCATACACAGATTCTTAAAATCATCTTTTGATACCAAAGATATTGCTTCACCAGCAGCACCTGCTCGTCCGGTTCGCCCAATACGGTGTACATATTCATCAGCAGGATAAGGTAAGTCATAATTAATCACTAGCGGCAGCTCATCGATATCTATACCCCGAGCAGAGATCCCAGTAGAGATAAGAAACGGTATCTTGCCCGCTTTAAAATCCGCTAAAATCTGCTCTCGAATAGCTTGAGTACGACCACTGTGAATACATTCGGCTTCAATACCACGCTTCTCCAGCTGAGTAACTAACTTAGCAGCACCGTGTTTAGTTTCGATAAAAATCAATGCCTGCTGCCAGTTATTTCCTTTGATCAAATGGCTCAATAATGCCGACTTCTTATCTTTATCAACCGTGACTAACCATTGTTTAATATTAGGCTTCCCTTCACTTTTCTTAGTAACAGAAAGCTGGATGGCATTAGGAATCGTCTCTTTGGCAAGCTCTCTGACCTGACGCGACAAGGTTGCCGAGAACAACAGGTTTTGCCTGTTTACCGGCAAGGTATCTATGATTTTAGTGATATCTTCGATAAAGCCCATATCCAGCATTCTGTCGGCTTCATCGAGAACTAATATTTCGATTTCATCGAAATGAATAGATCTTTGGGTATACAAATCCCTCAAACGACCTGGAGTGGCGACGACAATATCTATGCCTTCTATCAAAGCCTGTTTCTGCGGCTCATAATCGACGCCGCCATATATCGCCAACGCTTTAAGATTTAGGTTGTTACCATAGGCCTCTATACTATTGCAGACCTGAACCGCTAACTCCCTTGTAGGAGTGAGAATAAGTGCACGAGCCCGTTTTTTACGTTGGGTTTTGCCTCTTGCCAACATCTCAAGCATAGGCAATATAAAGGTAGCAGTCTTACCGCTGCCCGTCTGAGCTGCAGCAATTATATTTTTGCCTTTTAGGGCCAGTGGAATCGCTTCAGCTTGGATAGGTGTTGGCAATGAATAGCCCAGCTCGGCTAGGGATGTTAAAATCGGATCGCTTAATCCAAGATTAGAGAATGACATTTAGGGTCTCAACATAATAACGAATA
>JBAHZX010000104.1:0-81751 GCA_037132815.1 Shewanella sp. | reverse complement strand
GCCGCTGATATTGCTATGTCAGGTGAGAAGACCGTGGCTGATGTGCTTAACAACTCTGCTATTAATGCTTTCGGCTCATGGCGTGGTATGTCTGGTTATGGCGGTGGTGGTGCAGCAACAAGTACTATCAATATGCGTGGTTTAGGCCCACAAGCCACACTGGTGTTACTCGATGGTCGTCGTATGCCGGGTACGAGTTCAAGCTCTGGCAATACAGCAGATACGTCGCAAATTCCGATTGCAATTGTAGAGCGTATTGAAATTTTACGTGATGGTGCATCAGCAGTGTATGGTTCTGACGCGATTGCTGGTGTTATTAACATTATTACCAAAAAAGAATATGAAGGTTTTCAGGTCGATTTCAGTACTGAGCAGCCCAGTATTGATGGTGGTGACGCTAATCGGTTCTCTATCGCAACAGGTTTTAATACCGATAAGGGTAACATCACCTTTACCTACGAGTACTACGATACGGCAGCTGTAATGGATAATGAAATCTGGAAGACTCAAGATCCAGATTATATCGGTTTCAGTTCATCTAGCTCTGTGCCTAACGGTTATTATAATACGGGTACACAGTCATTAGATGAAGATGGCGCACTTGAATTTAACGAAGATGGCGATCCTATTTATGATTACGCTAACTACGCTAATTCTGAGATGTGTGATCAGACTATAAATGTTGTCAATCGTACTGATGGATCCAACAATGGTAGCTGTTTGTACAGCTATGGTGAAGTGACTAAACTGTTTGGTGATTTGACCCGTAACTCGTTTATGACTAACTTCACTTATGAGATCACCGACAATATTCAGTTCCGTGGACGTGGTACCGCATCGCTAAGTGAAACCAATACGCGCTATGCGGCTACTCCCGTTTCGACTAACTACCCGGTAATGAGCGCTGATAACCAATACAACCCTACTGGCGTAGATATGACTGTGTATATGCGCTCAGTTCAGATTGGTGAGCGTGATACCTTAAACGAGACCAATACTTATGACATTTTAGGGGGCTTCATTGGCTATTCTGAGATTGGTAATGGTGTCGATTGGGAGGTGAATATGCAGCACGCAGGTTCAACAACCAACACATTTAATTACAACCTTATCAATGATAATATTATTCAAAGTGAGCTCGATAGTGGTGAATACGATATATTTAACACCACAGGTATGAGCTATGAAGACTGGGAACTGCAGATGGCTGAGCTTTATGGTGCAGCCGGTCACACTGGGGTTTATCAAGGAAAGTTTGATAGCACCCAGTTTGATGCTCTAGCCAGTACCCTGATTATGGAAGACGGTGATTTTTCAGTGGCCATCGTTGGTGGTGTTGAGTATGAAATGATCAACTTTAAGCAGACATCAGATCCAGAATCTGCTGCAGGTATCATCTCTGGTGGATCAGGTGGCGATGATGTTGACGCTGATCGTACTCGTCAGTCAGCGTATACTGAAATTATGATTGGCTTGCCAGCCAGTGTAGAAATATCAGCCGCTCTTCGTTATGATCGTTATGAGCAAGAAGGTTCATTAAGCGGTGCTGAGGGGGTGGTAACGAACTCCTCAACGTTCGATGCTGTGGTGCCTAAGATTGGTATCACTTGGCGTCCAGTTGAAAGCTTGCTGCTTCGTGCCAGTTTTGGCGAGTCATTTCGCGCGCCAAACATGAGCGAGATGTTCTCATCACAATCGTTAAGCTTTGTGTCGTCTGTTGATTCGGTTTGGTGCGATGCTAATACTGATACAACTTACTGTTCAACGGGTAATCAACATAAGACTTGGTTTGGTGGAAATCCAGATTTAGACGCCGAAGAAGGTGAGTCTTTAACTCTTGGTGGTGTGTGGAACATCAGCGATGACTGGAGCATGGAGCTATCGTACTACTCAATTACTTATGATAATAAAATTGAGGCAATTAGTGTTGCAGATATTATCCTTGAGGAAAACATCAATGGTAGTTCAGATTTTGTGACTCGTGGACCCGATGGTAAGATTGAGTATATCGAAACGGGTTATGTCAACATGGCGTCAGTTGAGACCTCAGGTTTTGATTTCGCGACTAATTATCATATAGAAACAGGTTATGGTGATTTCGACCTTAAGCTTGACCTCACACATATCCTTGCCTTTGAGAAGCAAACTGATTCAGAGTCAGAGGTTATAGATTACTCAGGGGTACAGGATTATCCAGACTGGCGTGGTAACTTTGCCGCCGCTTGGTACTATGATGACTTCAGTGCAGCATGGACAACCATCTATATTAGTAGTCAATCAGCTCAGTACTATAGAGATCTAAGTAGTTCCTATGACACTTATATAGACACACCTAGTTACTTTAAACATAACTTCCAAGTGTCATATGCACATGATTGGAATGGCTCAGTCACTGTTGGTGTTAACAACTTATTTGATAAAACAGCTCCAGTTTGGGAGGATTACCCAGGCTACCGTGATGTTAACACGGGCCTATATGATGTATTAGGACGTACTTTTTACCTTCGTCTTAGCCAGAAGTTTTAATCTATTAATTTAGGTTGACGATTAAAAAAACCTCCGCCAGTCGGAGGTTTTTTTGTTTTAATGTATTGCTACGGAGTACTCTATTGTCACTTTTTTGCTAAAAAGTGAAGTTTACAACATACTCCAATCTAGTGTCTTTGTTTGAGTGTCGGTTATCATTGGGATCTGAGTTATAATCACGGCTTATTATTACAGTTGGAGCTCGCTGTGTTCACGAAAATACTGATCACGCTCTTAGTCATAGCTGGCGCACTTTTCTACCTGCGTAGACCGGCTCGATTATCGCATCAAAGCAGAACTGTCGATGTTGGTAAACGTATTATACTGCGCTATATTTTTATGGGTTCGATAGCCGTTTCTATGGTGGGAAGTATCGGATATTGGTATTGGAATTGGCAAGACGGTAACCAAGTGGTGATAGTGACCATAATATCGCCGAAAATAGACAGTACCAGTGTTTATCAGGTGAGGAAAAAAGACATATTTATGAATCAGATCACAACTGTTGATGGCATTAACATACGTTTATCTAATCAAGAGCGTGTCATTATTGCTAATGCTAAATAATCAGTGTTTTGTTTAGAACGTTATTTTAAAGGCTTTTCAATATTAGCGTTTAAGGTAGAATAGCAAAGTTTTTACTCTGCGCTTTGACATTCTTACTCTTTTTATCAAGGTGTTTTTCAGGAGGTACCATGATTACTGCTTATGTCTATAACCACCGTCAACTAATGATCACTGAACTTAACATACAGGATGGTGTACCTGCGGATACTCTTTGGCTCGATCTTTTTAAACCCAGTGACGAAGAGCGTGAATGGCTAAGTAAATACTCTGTTGAAGAGGTTCCTGAGGAAGAAGATATCAATGAAATTGAAGCTTCTGCACGTTTTTATCAAAATAATGATGGCTTACATATTAATTCCTTGTTTCCTCAACGAGTAGGCTTGGACGTTAAAGGTGTCAATGTTTCATTTAATTTACGTAAAGATTTCCTGCTGACGATAAGAGAAGATGATGTCGGTCTAATTCGTTTATTGAGAAATTACCTGAGATTAGGCCGTATCAAAGTCACAACCCCTCAGGGGCTGTTTCTTGAGTTGTTTAATCTGAAAGTTGATTATTTATCAGATCTTATTGAAGATATTTATACGGTTGTTGATGGTGTCAGTGAGCAGGTTTTTGAAAACAATGAGTTAGATGAGGTGTTTAAGCTTATCACCTTACAAGAAGACTCAAATGGTAAGATCCGATTGAGTCTGTTGGATACACAGAGATCTCTGCGTTACATGCAAAGGTATTATCGTGGTCAATTTAGCGATGATAACCTAAAAGATTTACGCGAGATGTTGTTAGATATCGAATCCTTGATGCCCCACAGTCAATTTATCTTCGATAAATTAAACTTTTTACTCTATGCTGCTATGGGCTTCAGCGGATTGCAACAGAATAAGATCATTAAAATATTCTCAGTTGCAGCGGTTATTTTTCTTCCTCCAACAGTCATCGCCAGTGCTTATGGTATGAACTTTGCTAATATGCCAGAACTTGAGTGGCAGTTTGGTTACCCTATGGCTATCTTGATGATGTTAGCCAGTGCTGGCGGTACATATGCTTTTTTTAAGGGAAAAGGTTGGTTGTGAAGCATTGATCAGGTTAATTTATTAGCGGTTAACTTAAGCGTTTTGTCTGTTTATTGTCTAAATACCCTCAACTGATGCTCTTTAAGCGGCTTAAGACAGTCGGTACTTCTTAATTTTGCGATAAAGAGTGGCTACACCTATTCCTAGTTCTTTTGCCACGAGTTTGCGATTACCTAGTCTGGATATGCACTCTTCTATTTTTATTTTTTCTATCTCTTCAAGGTTTAAATAGTCATCTTTGACGCCAATTTGGGTGTCATTGATAATCACCTGATTATCAAAGTAGGGGGGGAGCAGATCGACATCTATCTGATCGCCAATGGGAACAATATTGACCAGATACTCGATAAGATTACTCAGTTCACGAATATTTCCCGGCCAGTGGTAGGCATTCAGGCTGCTCAGTACCTTATCTGTTATTCCTGGGTAGTAGGCTCCTATTGCGTGAGAGTGATGCTCTAAGAAGTGATAGATTAAGCGTTCTATATCGCCTTCTCGTTCTCTCAATGCTGGCAGGTGCATGGGGATCACGTTAAGGCGATAGAAGAGATCTTCACGGAAGTCATTTTGACCTATCATCTCTGTGAAGTTGCGATTGGTCGCGGAAATAATACGGATATTTACCTTTACTGGGCTGTTAGAGCCTATAGGCATCACTTCGCGTTCTTCTAAGACTCGCAGCAGTTTAGATTGAAGTGTCATCGACATATCGCCGATTTCATCGAGAAACAAAGTGCCATTATTTGCTGCTTGAATTAATCCGATTTTACCTTTGTTTAGGGCTCCGGTAAAGGCACCTTTGACATATCCAAATAGCTCACTTTCAAGTAGTTGTTCTGGGATTGCCGCACAGTTAATGGCAATGAAATTCTGTCTACTACGATTACTATTAGCATGGATAGCCTTGGCAAAAACTTCTTTACCTGTGCCACTCTCACCATAGATCAAGATACTCGATGGACTTTTGGCGACGCGGGACACTAAGGCCTTTAACTGCAAAATCTGGGGAGATTCACCGATGATATTGTTAAATTGGCTGTCAAAAGTATCATCTTGGGCAATCGAGTTGTGGGGCTGATAGAAGGACATTAAAAAAAGCTGCTGATTGTTAATGATATGAAATTGTCCTATTACGATTTCTTGACGTTTTCCCAAGGTAATAATATGTTGTTCAGCTCCTTTTAATTTATTGTTATGCACCAGCAAAGGACGAATATTGATCTTAATATTTGTCAGTTCCGCTTGGGTTATATTCAGATTTGCTATGGCTGGGGCGTTGCCATGTAAAACCTGATTACAGTCGTCTAGAACCAGCACCCCTTGATCCATATTGTTTATTAAACTGGAAAAAACATCATCTAGCCCAGAACTACTCTTTTTAGATTCAGACACTTTGATAACAAATAACTGCGATATATGCTGAATGTAATCGAGAAATATTTTAGCGTTACTTTTAATTGTTTCGCGTGATTTTTGATTAAATGCCACCAAACTTATCACACCGATACAGGATTCATTGAGCATGATTGGTACACCAAGAAAAGCGGTTTCTTCACAACTGTCTCGAGTAGTGCAGCCCTTACAAATGGGATCGGTGCGAGTTTTAATGACAACCTTGCTGTTTTTAGTTTCTATGATGTATCTAAAAATTCTTGAGCTGGTGTTTAACTTTTTGCCGATAAATTGGTTGTAAGGACCTGTGCCTGCGATACGCACTAAATTTTCATCAACCACTTCCACATCAAGCTGCAGCACAGCGGATAACTTATGGGTGAATTCTAATATGGTTGGCTGAAGCTTCATCAGCTCTGAGGTATATGCAGTTTTCAATTATGTGATCTTATGGTTTTGATCTTAAATTTATATTAGGTGACTGGAACGTTTTTACTTTGATATGAAATAACTTTATTTAAGTCAGTAATACGCTTGTGTAGAAATGATACCCACATCACAGTGTGGGTATCAGAATGATAATTTTCATGTGAGAGCTATCACTTTAGCACGGTCATTGATAGTGCCTCTGATTCAACCCTCCCTATTTTAAAGTCTTAAAATATAATAATCACCTAAAAACATTCACTTGAAGCAGATTTATTGTATTGGCATCGATCTTGCTTTTTAGTCTCTGTACCCAATGTGACCTCTGCAAAAAAACTCCAGTAAGCGCCTCTTATTTTTTAGAAGAAGCTATCAACAAAATCACAAGAAAAGTAGGAATAAAGATGAAAAACATCAGCACACTTATCAAGGAAATTAATGAACTTGAATCTCAATTAGATCAAAAAGACTTTCTACTCACATGGGAGCAAACTCTTGATGAGCTAGAGCGTGTACTCAAGACTGCGAAAGTGCTTAAGGCCATGCGCGATGAAAATATTGCCACTAACGTATTTAACAATGGCCTAGGTATTTCACTGTTTAGAGACAATTCAACTCGTACTCGTTTCTCCTACGCATCAGCGATCAATATGTTAGGTCTTGCACAACAGGACCTTGATGAAGGTAAGTCTCAAATTGCTCACGGCGAAACTGTGCGTGAGACAGCCAACATGATCTCATTTTGTGCCGATGCCATCGGTATTCGTGATGATATGTATTTAGGTGCTGGTAACGCTTACATGCGTGAAGTGGGTGAAGCACTGGATGAAGGTGTAGAAAAAGGCGTTTTACCAAGCCGACCAGCACTGATTAACCTTCAGTGTGATATTGATCACCCAACACAGTCTATGGCTGATCTTGCATGGCTTGAAGAACACTTCGGTGATCTTAAAGAGCTCAAAGGTAAGAAGATAGCTATGACTTGGGCATACTCTCCAAGCTATGGTAAGCCTCTTTCAGTACCACAGGGCATC
This sequence comes from Shewanella sp., assembly GCA_037132815.1. Lineage (GTDB taxonomy): Bacteria > Pseudomonadota > Gammaproteobacteria > Enterobacterales > Shewanellaceae > Shewanella. The sequence goes on along the minus strand of JBAHZX010000104.1, from coordinate 74,730 downwards.
ATAGGCTTGATGACTCGTTTTGGTATGGACGTAACTCTAGCTCACCCAAAAGGTTACGATTTAATTCCTGAAGTCGTTGAGCAAGCTAAGAAAAACGCTAAAGCATCAGGTGGTAGCTTTACTCAGGTCGATACCATGGCTGCTGCGTTCGATGGTGCTGATATCGTTTATCCTAAATCTTGGGCTCCATATCAGGTTATGGGCAAGCGTACCGATCTGTTACGTGCCAATGACCAAGAGGGTTTAAAAACATTGGAGCAAGCGTGTCTTGCACAAAATGCTAAGCATAAAGACTGGCATTGTACTGAAGAAATGATGGCTAAGACTAAAGGGGGTGAAGCACTTTACATGCATTGTTTGCCTGCTGATATTACCGGCGTTTCTTGTAAAGAAGGTGAAGTGGAAGAGTCAGTATTTGAAAAGTACCGTATCGCAACTTACAAAGAAGCAAGCTGGAAGCCGTATATCATAGCCTCAATGATCCTCAATCGTAAGTTTATCCAGCCAGGGAAAGTACTAGAAGGGCTACTAACAGAGGCTAAAAAGCGCGTTAAGTAGTTAATTCTTATTGATTTATATACACATTTTTTATGAAGGACTCAGCCCTTCTGTTCATTTTTACCTATGAGGTATGCCTGTGTCTACATTATCACTCAATATGGAGATAGCTGATAACCGTCATTATAATGGCCAACTCTCTTCACTTTTTACTGCAGAGGAAGCCGAAAAAGCCTTAGCTTTCCATAGAAGTATCGAAGGCTATCAGCCGACTCCACTCAGGTCTCTGGACTGCTTAGCCAAAGAGTTTGGTTTAGGAAAAATTTTAGTTAAAGACGAGGCGCATCGTTTCGATCTTAACGCCTTTAAAATTCTTGGGGGTGCCTATGCCATCGCACGTCTGTTATGTGATGAATTCAAGCTTGATATTAATGTGTTCGACTTCGATAAACTGAAAAATGATATCACCGAAAAGATGACCTTTGCGACAGCTACCGACGGTAACCATGGTCGTGGTGTGGCTTGGGCTGCTAACAAGCTAGGTCAGAACGCCGTTGTTTACATGCCAAAAGGTGCAGCTTCCGAGCGCATTAACAAGATCAAGTCTTTAGGCGCCGAGTGTATTGTTACCGATATGAACTATGACGATACTGTTCGTCTTGCTATCAAGACTGCAGCACAGAATAACTGGAAAGTGGTTCAGGATACTGCGTGGGCAGGTTACCAAGAGATCCCAACTTGGATTATGCAAGGTTATACCTCGCTAGCCCTTGAAGCCGTTGAGCAGATGGCGGCGCAAAACGTGAAAGCACCAACACATGTGTTCCTACAGGCGGGTGTTGGCGCATTAGCCGGCGGTGTATTAGGTTATTTGGCCTCTATTTATGGTCCAGATAAATTGCACTCTGTGGTCGTTGAACCACAGACGGCAGACTGTATCTATCGTTCAGGCATCAGTGCTAATGGTGAAATGGTTAATGTTGATGGCTCTCTTGACACCATCATGGTGGGTCTGGCTTGTGGTGAGCCAAACCCCATTGGCTGGCCTGTACTACGCGACTGTGCGACACAATTTGTCTCATGTGATGACGCTGTAGCGGCGCTTGGTATGCGCGTGCTTGGTAACCCTCTGGGCACCGATCCTCGAGTGGTGTCTGGAGAGTCGGGTGCAGTTGGTCTTGGCCTTCTAGCGGCAATTCATTTCCATAAAGACAAAGTAGATTTGATGAAGAAGATGGGCCTTAACAAAGACTCAGTCGTTCTACTTATCAGCACCGAGGGCGATACCGATCCCGTTAACTATCGTGACATTGTTTGGGGTGGGAAATATCAGACGATAGCGTGATTTTTCAATATAAACAGTCTAGTGTCGTCATCAGGTGCTTCGCTGTATTTTTAGTAATCAAGAGAAGCTGGATGTGATGACCACCATCTAAGTTTGGAGAAATATTATGACAATTCCGTTTAATGCTGTACTGGAAAAAGCACAAGAATACAAAGCTGACATGACTAAGTTTCTGCGTGACATGATCGCAATTCCAAGTGAGAGCAGTGATGAAGAGAAAGTGATTCTTCGTATTAAAGAAGAGATGGAAAAAGTAGGCTTCGATAAAGTTGAAATCGATCCTATGGGTAACTTGCTAGGTTGGATTGGTCACGGGCCACACTTAATTGCCATGGATGCACATGTCGATACTGTGGGTGTGGGTAATTTAGATAACTGGAACTTCGACCCATACACAGGAATGGAAGATGACGATATTATTGGTGGGCGTGGTGCATCGGATCAAGAAGGCGGCATGGCTTCTATGGTGTATGCGGGCAAGATCATCAAAGATCTGGGTCTAGAGGGCGAATACACGCTACTTGTTACTGGTACTGTGCAAGAAGAAGATTGTGACGGCCTGTGCTGGCAGTACATTATTGAACAGAGCAAGATCCGTCCTGAGTTTGTGGTCTCTACTGAGCCGACTGATTGTCAGATCTATCGTGGTCAACGTGGTCGTATGGAGATCCGTATCGATGTCCCTGGCATTAGCTGTCATGGCTCTGCTCCAGAGCGTGGCGACAACGCTATCTTTAAGATGGGTCATATCTTAGGTGAAGTTGAGACCTTAGCACAAAACCTGGGTGATGATGAATTCCTAGGCAAAGGTACGTTAACGGTTTCAGAAATTTTCTACACATCACCAAGCCGTTGTGCGGTTGCCGATAGCTGTGCTGTTTCAATCGACCGTCGGCTAACTTGGGGCGAGACTTGGGAAGGCGCACTAGATGAAATTCGTGCACTACCTGCAGTTAAGAAGGCCAAAGGTATTGTCTCTATGTACGAGTACAACCGTCCTGCATACACGGGTCTTGTATATCCCACTGAGTGTTATTTCCCAACTTGGAAAATCGATAGCGAGCATGTTGCAACTAAGACACTAGAAGCTTCATACGAGTTATTATTTGATAAAAAGCCAGTCGTTGATAAGTGGACCTTCTCAACTAACGGTGTCTCTATTATGGGCCGTCATGGTATTCCGGTCATTGGTTTCGGTCCGGGTAAAGAACCTGAAGCTCATGCACCAAACGAGAAAACCTGGAAAGATCATCTTGTGACGTGTGCGGCTATGTATGCGGTGATCCCAATGATGTATCTATCTAAGCTTGAGAAGTAATTAAGTCGATAGCTTGAGGACGATGCCATCGCCCTTAAGCTGTCATTAATATCAAGACTTTTTATTTTCTATACATTTTATCTTGGGAGCAGTTTCGATGACCTCTATAGCGATACTGATCATCAATGGCATGCTTGTCGATGCTCATGGCCAGTCTAAAAAACAATTGCTAATTATCGATGGCAAGATAGCTAAGGTTGATGAGACGATCATAAACATCCCAACGGGTACCAAGATCATCAATGCACAAGATCTGTATGTTATGCCAGGTGGGATCGATGTTCATACGCATTTTAATATCGATGTAGGCATCAGCCGCAGCATCGATGACTTCTACACAGGAACTCGCTCCGCAGCTTGTGGCGGTACGACTATGATCATAGATCATATGGGTTTTGGCCCTAAAGGTTGCGATCTTTTTCATCAGCTAAAAGTGTATAAAGAGTACGCCAAAGGCAAGGCGGTTATTGATTATAGCTTTCATGGGGTGATTCAACATATTGATGAAACAGTGCTCGATGAGATGCATGCCATGGTGCATCAAGAGGGGATCTCAAGCTTTAAGCTATACCTGACCTACAAGTATAAACTAGATGATACTTGTGCTCTCATTGCGTTAAAGCGCCTCCATCAAGTGCAAGCATTAACTACAGTGCACCCCGAAAATGATGCGGCTATCACCTTAAGACGTGATCAGCTGATAAAAGAGGGCAAAACGGCTCCCAAGTACCATGCTGTCAGTCGTCCGCTGGAGTGTGAAGCAGAAGCTATATCACGCATGATTAATCTGGCGAGTTTGGCTGATGATGCACCGCTATATATTGTCCACCTATCTAATGGATTAGGCCTGGATTATATCCGTTTAGCCAAAAAGAACCAGCAAGCTGTGTGGGCTGAAACTTGTCCTCAGTATTTGTTGCTGGACGATAGCCTTTATGAAAATGAAGATGCCGTTAAATACGTGATGAGCCCACCCCTTAGGCCTAAAGCCGAACTTGAAAAGCTTTGGCAGGGGATTGAGGATGGCAGCATAGATACAGTCGCTACCGATCACTGTTCATTTACCTACCACGATCAGAAGCAAATGGGAGTAGATGATTTTACTGCTTGTCCTAATGGTATGCCGGGTGTTGAGACCCGTATGTCGTTACTCTTCTCTGAAGGGGTATCTAAAGGCAGAATTTCTCCTGAAAAATTTGTCGAACTAACGAGTTTTAACCCCGCTAAACTGTTCGGTCTTTATCCGCAAAAAGGCTGCCTTTTGGAAGGTTCGGATGCGGATATTGTGTTATTCGATCCTGAACTTCAAGTCAATATCAGTCATGACAGATTACATGACAATACTGACTACACCCCTTATGAGTCACATGCTGTTACTGGATGGCCCATCATGACAATTAGTCGTGGGAAAGTCGTTGCAAGTCATGGTGAGTTTCTGGGGAAAGCTGGTGCAGGGCATTTTGTGCACCGCAAGCCGTTCGATAAAAACAACATCTAATTTGTTATTTTATCCACTCAAAAATTCGCGATGGATTCAGTGTGATTTCTTTTAGAACTGCGGGTTAATGAGTCGGAGAACCAAGGAGTATTTATGAAACCAATTGCTGTAGTTGCCTTAGGAGGCAACGCATTACTACCTCGTGGTGATGCCCCAAGTTTTGACAACCAATTAGCTAATATAAAAATAGCTGCCGCAGCCATCGCCGAAATTGCTAAAGATTATCGCGTCGCTATCGTACATGGTAACGGTCCACAAGTAGGCCTGATAGCGCTACAGAACTTAGCTTATAACAAAATATCTCCCTATCCTTTAGATGTATTAGGTGCAGAAACTGAAGGTATGATCGGTTATATGTTGGCTCAAGAGGTTCAAAATTTAATGCCTGATCGTGAAGTGTCTACTCTTCTGACACGTATAGAAGTGGATGCTAATGATCAGAGCATGCTAGATCCGACTAAGTTTGTAGGCCCGGTATACAACGAAGATGAAGCCAGTGCTTTAGCTGAAGCGAATAATTGGATTATGAAGCGAGATGGTGAATTTATCCGTCGCGTGGTGCCCTCTCCTAAGCCGATTCATATTCTTGATAAACATGCTATTGAGGTTTTGCTTGCTGCTGATGAAGTGGTGATCTGCTGTGGTGGCGGTGGTATTCCAGTGTGTAAGTCTGATCTCGGTTACGAGGGGGTTGAGGGGGTTATCGATAAAGATCTATCGGCGACACTACTTGCTAAGCAATTGAATGCAGAGAAGTTACTAATTCTTACCGATGCTGATGCCATTTATCTTGATTGGGGCACAAAAAAACAACGTGCACTGCGTAATGTAACGCCTGCTGAATTAAGCCAGTTTGACTTCCCTGCCGGTTCTATGGGACCCAAAGTTGAAGCTGTCAGTGACTTTGCTGAATTTGGTGGCAAGGCTTATATCGGTGCCTTGGAGCATGGGCTTGATGTATTGGCTGAGCGTTCAGGAACCTGCATTTGTAACTAATGGGTTAAAGTACAGGGAGAACTCCCTTTGCTCATACAACCTTGAATATAGATTGCGTCGACGTGACATCCAGTTTAGACGCATTATATGATCCATATTAAGGCAGTAAAAATATGAGACATACTTCCAAAGATATGACATTACCACCAGATCTGACTGCAAAGAAAGGCTCTGGCGCGGTGCGCAGTAAGTTACCCATCTACGCAAATTCTCTTCCTCCTTGTAATTATGCCTGCCCGACGGGTAGCAATATTCAAGAGTGGCTAGCCCTAGCTCAAGAGGAAGAGTATGAAGCTGCATTTCAGGCGTTGATCAAGAATAATCCAATGCCGGCCATTCATGGCCGTGTCTGCTACCACCCTTGTGAGAATGCGTGTAATCGTACTGATGTCGACCAATCTGTGAGTATTCATGCGGTGGAGCGTTATCTAGGCGATCAAGCCATCGAGCATAAGTGGCCAGTACGCTTCGAGGCCAAATCGAGTGGTAAGCGAGTGCTTATCATTGGTGCAGGCCCCAGTGGCTTAGCAACAGCTTATCATCTGAAGCGCAAGGGTCATGATGTCGAGATCCATGATAGTGCTCCCATGGCTGGGGGCATGATGCATTTTGGTATTCCAGCTTATCGTTTACCGCGCAAAGTATTAGATCAAGAGATCCAACGTATCGAAGATATGGGAATTAAGCTTGTGCTCAATACTAAGGTTGAGTCCATTCTCGCAGAGAAAGTGAGTGGGCAGTTCGATGCGGTATTTCTCGCCATTGGTGCCCATATTGGTCGCGGTGTGGATATCCCCAATGCCGATCCTGAAAAGGTGACCGATGCGGTCTCCTACTTGAGAGATGTTGAGCTAGGGAAGGCCCCAAAATTGGGTAACGTCGTGGTGGTTTATGGTGGGGGTAACACGGCCATGGATGCGGCGCGTACCGCTAAACGTTTCGGCGCTCAGGTTAAACTTGTCTACCGTCGAGATAGGGCTAATATGCCGGCCCATGATTTTGAATGTGTCGAAGCTATGGAAGAGGGTGTCGAGTTTCATTGGCAGCGTACCATCAATCAGATAGATGGTACGCAATTTACCCTAGAGAAAATGACGATCAACCAAGATGGTAAGCCTCAGCCAACAGGCGATTTTGAGACTTTGCAAGCCGACTCGTTAATTCTTGCTCTTGGTCAGAATATCGATACCAAACTCACTAAGGCTATTCCGGGTGTTGAGCATAAGTGGGATGGCAGCGTTGTTGTTAACGACAATATGATGACAGGCTATAAAGGCTTATTCGCTGGTGGTGATATGGTGCCTTGCGATCGTACTGTCACCATTGCGGTTGGCCATGGTAAGAAAGCGGCGGCCAATATCGATGCTTTTCTCAAAGGGCGCATCTTTACTAAGGTCGATAAAATACCACTTATCAAGCTAGATAAGTTGCATCTTTGGTATAAAACTGATGCTGATCAGAGTGAGCAACCTACTATCGATCCTGCAGAACGACGCACTAATTTTGATGAGGTGCTCGGTGGATTAACCGAGCAAGAAACCCTTTATGAAGCTCAGCGTTGTTACTCTTGTGGTAACTGTTTTGAATGTCATGGCTGCTTAGCGGCTTGTTATCATGGCGCTATTACTTATTTAGGTAAAGGTAAAGGCTATAAGGTCGATTATGACAAGTGTACGGGTTGTAACGCTTGCTATTCCCAATGTCCATGTCATGCCATCGAGATGGTAGCCGCTGAGCAGGCTTAGGAGCAGATATGAGAACAACAAAATTCAACTTAGTCACCGCCTCGATGCACACCTGTGATGGTAACGAGGCTGCTGCCCATATTGCCTATAGGGTCAGTGAAGTATGTGCCATCTATCCCATTACGCCATCCTCGACTATGGCAGAGTTGGCCGAGGAGTGGGCTGCTAAAGATATTCGTAATATTTGGCAAGGGATCCCTCTTATCGCTTCAATGCAGAGCGAAGGTGGTGCGGCTGGTACTGTGCATGGAGCATTGCAAAGTGGTGCCCTGACTACCACATTTACAGCTTCACAAGGCTTACTGCTGATGTTACCGAATATGTATAAAATTGCTGGTGAGCTAACTGCAACGGTATTCCATGTTGCGGCGCGTTCACTGGCGGCTCAGGGTTTATCCATTTTTGGTGATCATCAGGATGTGATGGCGGCTAGAGGTACAGGCTTTGCGATATTAGCATCATCTTCCGTACAAGAATCCCACGATATGGCTATGGTGGCTCACACCGCTACGTTAGATGCGCGGATCCCTTTTATTCACTTCTTCGATGGATTTAGAACCTCACATGAAGTGAATAAGATTGCGCTTATTAGTGATACTGATATTCGCATTATGATCGATGACAAACTTGTTAGAGCCCATAGAGAACGTGGTTTGAGTCCAAACAAACCCTTTATCAGAGGTACGGCGCAAAACCCGGATGTCTATTTTCAAGGCCGTGAAACGGTGACTGCATTTTACAATAGGACACCTGATATCGTGCAGGCGAGTATGGATAAACTCGGTGATCTCACTGGTCGATATTACAAACTGATTGAGTTTTATGGTGATGAAGCCGCAGAGCGGGTAGTCATCGCCATGGGCTCAGGTATTGAAACCATTAGAGAGACCGTTGATGCCTTAAACCGAGCAGGTGAAAAAGTGGGTTTATTGCAGGTGAGATTGTACCGCCCAATGAGTGCTGAATATCTGCTTGCGGCCCTGCCAGAAACGGTTAAGAAAATAGCTGTGCTTGATAGAACCAAGGAACCAGGTGCTAACGGCGATCCTCTCTATCAAGATATTTTAACCTCATTGGTTGATAGTTATAGTGAGCAAGGTAACTTGCCACAGATGCCTATGATCGTGGCAGGACGCTATGGGCTGTCTAGTAAAGAGTTTACTCCGGCTATGGTTAATGCTGTGTTTAATAATTTATCTCAGGAAAAGCCAAAGAACCATTTCACCTTAGGAATTATTGATGATGTTTGCCACTCCCATCTTGAGTACGACGCCGATTACAATTTAGAGTCAAAAGACGTAGTGCGGGCTATTTTCTATGGTCTAGGTGCCGATGGTACTGTTGGTGCAAATAAAAATACCATTAAAATAATAGGTGAAGATCCTGATTATTTTGCTCAGGGCTATTTTGTCTATGATTCGAAAAAGTCAGGCTCACAAACCGAGTCACATCTGCGTTTTGGTAAAAATGCTATTAACAGCCCTTATCTTATCCAATCGGCTAACTTTGTTGCCTGTCATCAGGAGACCTTTGTCAATACAACTGATATGTTAGCTAAAGCCACAGAACATGCTGTATTTCTGCTTAATACTCAAGCCAGTGCCGATAAAGTGTGGGATACACTACCCGCTAGAATGCAGTCTCAATTGATTGAGAAAAAAATGAGTATGTATGTCATTGATGCCTACAAGGTGGGTGACGATACTGGCATGGGCAAGCGTATTAATACAATAATGCAGACGTGTTTCTTTGCCCTTTCGGGGGTATTAGAAAAAGACATTGCCATCGATAAAATCAAAAAGTCCATTGTTAAAACTTATACTCATAAAGGGCCTAAGGTTATTGAGAAAAACTTTTTTGCCGTGGATCATACCTTAGCTCACCTCGAAGAGGTGAAGATACCCGCATCAGTCACCGCAAAAGTGATTGATAGGCCTTTGGTTGATGACAAAGCTCCTGATTTTGTTAAACAGGTGACGGCTAAGATGATGGCAGGTAAGGGCGATCTGATCCCTGTTTCTATGTTACCGGTTGATGGCACCTACCCATCGGGCACGACCCAGTGGGAGAAGCGTGATATCGCCCTACAGATCCCAGTGTGGGAAGAGACATCTTGTATCCAATGTGGTAACTGCTCAATTGTCTGTCCTCATGGGGCTATCCGCGCTAAGTTTTATGACAAATCCCTGCTGAACAAGGCGCCGCATGGTTTCAAGTCTCATACTATTACTGCTCGCGGTTTCCCTGATACTCGCTATACCTTGCAGGTATATGCACAGGATTGTACTGGCTGTATCTTGTGTGTCGATGCTTGTCCTATGGTGATACAAGAAGCTACAGACACTAGTCCTGAGGTCAAAGCTATTAATATGCAGCCTAAAGGGCCGTTTATGGAGCAGGCTAAAAAAGATCTCGATTTCTTTACTTCAATACCCTACAACGACAGATCACGAGTGGATTTTTCACATGTTCGCGGTGCTCAGTTTTTGCAGCCCCTGTTCGAGTTCTCGGGAGCTTGCTCAGGTTGTGGTGAAACCCCTTACCTTAAATTGGTGTCTCAGCTCTTTGGTGATCGCTTAATGATCGCTAATGCCACAGGTTGCTCATCTATCTATGGCGGTAACTTACCCACTACACCTTGGGCTAAGAATGATGCCGGCCGAGGGCCTGCTTGGGCTAATTCACTGTTTGAAGATAATGCCGAGTTTGGCTTTGGTTTCCGTTTAGCGGCCATTAAGCAGCAAGAAATAGCTAAGCAGCTACTGACTCGTATCAGTCAAGATCCGCAAGGGGATCTCATGCCTGAACTTGTTGATAAGTTACTTAATGGCGAACAACAGTCTGAGTCTGATATACAGGCACAGATTAAACGTGTCGATGAGCTGAAACTTGAGCTTGAAAAGCGCGGTACGGAAGATGCGCTTAATCTTCTCTCGGTTGCCGATCAGCTGATCCGTCGTTCAATCTGGATAATAGGTGGTGATGGTTGGGCTTATGATATTGGCTCTAGCGGCTTAGATCATGTGTTAGCCAGTGGCGCAGATGTCAATGTGTTGGTGATGGATACCGAGGTGTACTCTAACACCGGCGGTCAAATGTCTAAATCAACGCCCCTCGGTGCAGTCGCTAAATTTGCTGCTGCGGGTAAGCAGACCACTAAGAAAGATGTGGCAATGCAAGCCATCTCCTACAACAACGTTTACGTTGCTCGCATTGCCTTAGGAGGTGATCCCCAGCAGACGTTGTTGGCAATGCGAGAAGCGGAAGCTTATAAAGGACCCTCGATCATCATCGCCTACAGTCATTGTATTGCCCATGGTATAGACATGGAAAAAGGGTTACGGCAACAGCAGTTAGCGGTTAAGTCAGGTCACTGGCCATTGTTTAGGTATAACCCAGATTTACGTGATGTAGGAGAGAATCCATTTTCACTCGATTCATTGAGACCTAGTATTTCCTTGAAGGAATATCGCTCTCATGAGGCTAGATTTAATGTGCTGACACGCAGTAACCCTGAATTAGCCGAGTCACTCACCAACCGGGCGCAGCATGTTTTGGAGCGTAGATGGAAGCTTTATGAGGAGATAGCGTCACGCCCTCCAGGTGAGGTTGCAGCTCATGTGGAGGTTGATGTGGAGTAGATGCTTTAAAGTTGAGATTGGCCACAGGTAAGCTTCTGAGCCTGCAAAGCTTTATTTGTTGCTAGATGTCATCGACAAGAGATGACATCTTTATCATCCCTATACCAATTGTAGTGGCATAGTGAATTTGGACACTTAAAGGTAAGGGGGATAATGCCCTCAATAATTTAAGGTGCAGACATAAAGATTAATACTAAGCCAAGATACAACGAAATCAGCCAGTATGGCGAGAACAAAATGGCTGGGCTAGACGATGATAATCGGTAAACCCTGTTAGAGTCAGGGATTAAAATACGCTAGCCGTGTCTTTAAACGGCCTTGATACAAGATCTAGTTTGGTTAAATATTGATGTGTTTATGGTTCGTGACCCTTTGGATTAAGACCTTATGAGCTGCGCATATCTAAGTGTAGCAATGCCTCCAACACACTTCCGCCGATGGCGCGGGCTTTATCGGATACGGTTAGGTGGTCGGCTTTACATCCCCTTGGATCGATATCGCCAATTTTAAGGCCTTGGTGAACCTCCAGTCCCTCATTCAGTAGCCCTCTGACCTTGCCAGACATAGGGGCTATGATGGGGGTATCGTTCACTTGGGCGATAAGTTCGCCCTCCTTCACTATATCGCCCAAGCTGACGCAGCAGTGCATGATGCCAGCTTCAGGAGATCTTAATACCCTTTGGTGTGTATACCCGCCGATGTTGCCAGGAATACCAGTATTAGGGGCAGTTTCACCTTTATATATGATACGGCCTAAATGATGACCACGATTGGTCTCAATAACCGCATCGCAGTCCACACCCGCCATAAAACCGGGGCCGAGTGCCACGGTGTGTGGTGCTAGCTCTTTTGTCGTGCCTAAGTTGCGCTTAGCCAAGATGGCATCGACTACGAAATTTGGACATAATTTTGTGACGATTTTGCAGTTGTCATCGACCAAAACAGGGATTATGCCCTTATCGATGAGATCAAAGATTGAATGACAAGAGTCGGCCTTTTTTGCGGTGATCCCTTCGACGGTGGCAGTGTCATCAAATATACACTGGGCAAAGGAGACGGATCGACGGATAATCGTTGGTTTTGCTATATCTGTCATTACCACCTTAAAGCCAGCATTGTGCAGACGTATGGCTACCCCTGTGGCGATATCACCGGCGCCACGGATCAGAACTAAACGTTTTTTATTGATGCGCGGGTTGTCTCTCATCTGGCCACCTGCAGCCCCATTTTTGATTTTTAAGATCTCGGCCATGATACTGACGGCAATTTCTTCTGGTGTCTCAGCGCCGATGCTAAATCCGATGGGAGAGTAAACGGATTGGATACGGTCATTACCAATCCCAATATGTTTGAGGTGAGTAAGCAGAGTCTGTGACTTACGTTTACTGGCCATTAGACCAATATATTTAGCATCTTGTTTGACAATTTTGGAGATTGCATCTTTATCTTCATGGTTTGTGGCGATCACCAAGTAGCTTTGCTCTGTGATGGTGAGTTTATCTATGGCTTCTGCCATTGTTTCAGCAAAGACCTTTTTACTGCCTAGTGGGAAGTTTTCTTCGGCTAAACTGTCGGCATAAGTATCGACGACAGTAATGTCGAAACCTAAAGCGTGGGCTGCTTGAGCTACGGCCCGGTTGACGTGGCCAGCACCGATAAGAATTAAGGGGGCTCTTAAGCCAAAGACATCGATATGTACTGACATCGTACCACCACAGTCCATATTCATGGCATCGGGGCCAGTGCGAGTCATGCGGCCTTTTACTACTCTGGGTTCCCTTTGTTGGATTGCCTCGATGGCTTGTTCAATAACAAAGCGCTCAATCATGCCACCACCTATGGTCCCAAGTATTGTACCGTCAGCTTTAACTATCATCTGTCCTTGATGTCTGGGAGCCGAGCCTGATGTTTCGAGAATGTTAGCAAGTGCGAAGGGGGTGTTGAGTTCTTCTAACTTAGCAGCATGAGCAAAAATATTCATAAATTAACCTTATACTAAAGGAGGCGGTAAGTTTATCCGTCCTCGTCACTCTTAGTGATTGACCTTTTAGTCATCACCTCTTTTATGGGCATAAAGGCTTGCATATTTGCTAAGCAGATGACGTCGAGTTTCATCTCCTGCTTGAGTAGACCCATTGCGAGTGTTCTTACTGCTGGATAGTTATCTGAAAGTTCGACTTTATTAATGATCCAGACTCGCTTTGCTTTTTTGGGAGCGTGTTTAAACATACCGTTTTTGTGTGCTATTAGCCTACTCAAAACTTGTTGATCCAGTATCTCGCCAGCCTTGCATTGGGTGATATGTTGAAAATCAGTCCAACGGTGGATCAGCCTAGGATCGATTTTCTGGTTAATAATTTCGCAACCAGTGACCGCTATCACGGTATCAACAGAGGAAGGAATGCAAGGCTCATGCCCAGAAGGGGCTTTAATCGGTAAGTGTTTTGCGCCGTCGGCTTCTATGATGATTAAATCGAATAATGCTACAGATTTAAGCTTGTCTAACATGGTGGTCGATAAACCTGTAACTTTATTTCTCTCTTTATTTTCAATATCTTCTATTATTTTTTGATAGCAAAAGTAGATACTTGCAGTTGACGATGACGAGGGAGTATAGTGCCTTGGCTTTAAAGGATATAATTCGGTTGTATCGCCGCAGTCGGGAGAGGCGGTTGTAGAAATAAACGCTCGGGGGGCTGATAGGCTCACTGAGCTATCATGGCTATCAATTTGATAGCTTAAATAATCAGCGTCTATGATAGTATCGAATTGGTATGGTCGGGGGAGGTACATCTTAGTGGTTGTGGTGATTAAGACCTTTAATCCTCGGGCTTTAGCCTGGCGGGCAAGCACAAAGGCGGTGGTGCTTTTACCACCACCACCGACGAGGGCCAGCAGTTGGGTCGATGCATGATCTTGATCATAAATAGCGTCGAGTAACATCATAAACTTATCCAGGAGAATACCAGCATGTCATTGATTCAAGTTCCTTTGAATCGGAATATTGATTGTGTAATGCCAGCCGCAGGTTTATCATCGCGAATGGGAGAGTGGAAGATGATGTTAGCATATCGTCACCATACAATTCTTGATCAAAGTATTGATAATGCGCTGAGTTTTTGCTCCCGTGTCATTTTGGTTGTTGGCCATAGAGGTCAGGAACTGGTTGAGAGATATCGTGGTCGTCCCAATGTATTGGTGGTGATCAATGAGCAGTTTACCCAAGGTATGTTTACTTCTATTCAGGTTGGAGTGGCTCAGGTTAATAGTGAACACTTCTTTATTACTCATGGTGATATGCCTAACATAGGCGCAGATGTGTTTCGTTCTATGTGGCAACTTAGGGGCGAGGTGAGCTTGTTTCCGGGGGATATTAAAAATAGTGGCCATCCTGTATTGCTGCCTTCTTCTTTAGCGATGGCCATCATAGAGGCTCCCAATAGCAGTAAAATGAAGTCTATTATCAATAGGCAAACTGTGGCTTATATGGGGCTAACTACACCTGTTATCCATCAGGATATCGATACCCCAGAGATATATCAGACTTTGATAAATAATCTTCATACTTAATAACTTATCAAATTGATAGATAATTAATCGATAGATATCTTTCCTTGTTTACCAAGATCAAAAACCTTCTTTTTTTGCTGATTTCAGCCCCTCTTTACATTGCAAGTTAAGATAACAATTCAATATTACTGCTTAAACTTGACTTAAATCATGCTTTTTTTGCTTATTTCTAAAAAACGTCACCTTGGCGTGGTAGTTGCTCGTGTTTCCTGAAGAGAGATAATTCCTAACTTAAGAGTCGTTTCCATTGCTTGATGAAATGTAACGACTTTTTAGATAACAACAGCAAAGAAATCAGGAGATTTATCATGGGAGACATCATGCGTCCCGTTCCGTTTGACGAATTACTTCATCGTATGTTCAGTGAGTTCAAACAGAGTCACTCAATTTTTGGGATCCCTGCCAAGCAGTTTTATCGTAAAAAAGATGCTAATAAACTTAAGGTTTGGGGTGAGTTTTGCCAAACACCAGTAGGCCCTGCTGCGGGTCCTCATACTCAGCTAGCTCAAAACATTATCTGTTCATGGTTAGCTGGTGGCCGTTTTATGGAACTTAAAACGGTTCAAAAGCTAGATACCTTAGAGATTGCTAAGCCTTGTATTGATGCGGAAGATGAGTGTTTCAATACCGAGTGGTCAACCGAATTTACCTTACCTAAGGCGTATGATGAGTATATTAAAGCTTGGGTTGCGCTTTACCTGTTAGAAGAGGTGTTCCAGCCTCTTGCTGATGGTGAAGAAAAATCATTTGTATTTAACATGAGTGTTGGCTACGATCTGGACGGTATTAAGACCGTACCTATGCAGGCTTTTATCAATAATATGATCGATGCCAGCAAGCACCCCTTGTTTGAACAGTATATTGCACAGCTTCAGTCTTTCGTTACATGCGATGATTTCGAGAAGAAATACAGTGTTAAAATTGAAGCTAACCGTATCAATGGCCTATTGAAGGTCATCTCTCCACAGATCTCTAAGGGCGTGACCCTCTCAACCATGCATGGTTGCCCGCCAACTGAAATTGAAGCCATCTGTCAGTACATGATTGAAGAGAAGAGGTTAAACACCTTCGTCAAACTCAATCCAACCTTGTTAGGTTTTAAGCGTGTACGCTCAATCTTAGATAATGCAGGCTTTACCCATGTGGTACTGAGTGAAGAATCATTTAATCATGATCTACAAATTGATGCGGCTAAAGCTATGCTGCATCGTTTGGTCGACTTAGGGAAATCTGTCGGTATTGGATTTGGGGTCAAGCTAACTAATACCTTAGGTACGATCAACAAAAAAGGCCGTTTACCCGATAAAGAGATGTATATGTCGGGTCGTGCCTTGTTCCCTCTTTCTATCAATGTGGCACTTGAACTCTCTAATGAATTCAATGGTGAGTTACCAATTTCCTATTCAGGCGGTGCGAGCAAGTTCAACATTAAAGAGATCTTCGAAGCGGGTATCCGTCCTATCACTATGGCGACTGATTTACTTAAACCTGGCGGGTACATGCGCTTAACCGATTGTGTTAATGAGCTTGCCGATAGCTGCGAGTGGGGCATGGATAAGGTTAATATCCCTAAACTAGCTGATCTGGCGAAGAAGTCACTGACTGTCGACTACACCCAGAAGGAGTGGCGTGGCCCAGAAAATATCACAGTCAATGAAGCATTGCCTTTAACCGATTGTTCGGTTGCACCTTGTGTGACGGCTTGTCCTATCAGTCAAGATATTCCAGAATATTTACGCTTAATGGGTGAGGAAAAGTATGTCGAGGCCCTTGAGGTTATTTATTCACGTAATGCGTTGCCTGCCATAACGGGTCAGATCTGTGACCATCAATGTCAGTACAATTGTACTCGCCGTGACTATGAAGGTGCGTTAAATATTCGTGAGATGAAGAAGATAGCGCTGGAGAAAGGTTGGAATGATTATAAGGCTAAGTGGCACAAACCGAGTCTTATAGAAAAGGCGCCTGCTGCCGTATTGGGTGCAGGTCCTGCAGGCTTGTCAGTGGCCTACTTCTTAGCGCGTGCGGGTCACCCTGTGACTATTTTTGAAAAAGAGGCCAATGCTGGCGGTGTGGTTAAGAACATCATTCCCCACTTTCGTATTCAAGCCGCAGCCATTGAGCATGATATCGAGTTTGTCACTAATCATGGTGTGAATATAGAATATGGCTGTAGAACAGATTTAACGGTTGATGCATTGCACTCAAGTGGATTTAAGTATATCTGTTTAGGGATAGGTGCAGACAAAGGCAATCCAATCTCACTCGAAGGTGGTAATACTAACGTTTTCAAGTCACTTGAATTCTTGGCACAGTACAATAATGGTCTTTTCGATAACGGTGATAACAAGTTCGGTAAGCATGTAGCTGTTGTTGGCGCGGGTAACACGGCAATGGATAGTGCGCGTGCTGCACTTAAAATAGATGGTGTTGACCAAGTTACGGTACTTTACCGTCGTACCGTTGCTGAAATGCCAGCATATAAAGATGAGTATGATGAAGCATTAGCCGCAGGTGTACAGTTTATGTTTCTCACTAACCCTGAGTCATTCAGCCAAGATGGCAAGCTTGTCGCCCGTGTAATGGAGTTAGGTGAGAAAGATGCTAAGGGACGTCGCCGCCCAGTGGCTACCAGCAGGACTATTGAGTTACATGTCGATGCTTTGATCACCGCGGTTGGTGAGCAGAGCAACCGTGATGAGCTAAGTAAGATAGGTATCCCCATGGGTCAAGATGGCTGGCCAATTGTCTCTGATGAGACTGGCGAGACAGGTATTGAGAATGTTTACCTTATTGGTGATGCGAACACTGGTCCTTCATCGATCGTTTCAGCTATTTCTGGCGGTCACAAAGCGGCTTCATCAATTCTGGCTAAAGAATCTGTTAAAGAATGTCTGTATAAGGTTACTTCAGATCTCGATGTTGAAGACCTCTACCAGCGTAAAGCTGAGATCCAAGTTGATTTGGTTGGCTCTGACAATCAGGATGCCTTTGTTGAACAGGAAGCAAAGCGCTGCCTAGAGTGTTCATATGTCTGTTCTAAGTGTGTGGATGTCTGTCCTAACCGCGCCAATGTCTCACTGGCAATACCAGGTTATAAAGATAAGTTCCAGATACTTCATATCGACGCCTACTGTAACGAGTGTGGTAACTGTGCTCAGTTCTGTCCTTGGAATGGTCATCCTTATAAAGACAAACTTACCATTTTCAATTCGCTAGCAGATATGAATGAAAGTCAAAATATCGGCTTCCTTATCGAAAACGGTTATCTTACGGTTCGTGCAAATAATGAGATATACGTCAGTGAGTTAAATAATGATAAGCAATTTACCTTACCTGACAATTTAAGTGATATTTCCCGCATCATCACATACGTGGTTAACGAGCATGATTACCTGCTTGGTCAGCTAGGTGAATAAGGAGTAGTCTTATGATTTTATTAAAAAATGCAACAGCTGTTCAATTTGAGCCATGTTTCGTTAAAGAAAATGTCGATATCCTTATTGACGGCACGACGATTAAAGAGATGGGTTCAAATTTGCACAGTAAATATCCACAGGCACAATTGACAGAGATGAAAGGAAAACTCGTTATGCCAGGGATAGTGTGCTCCCATAACCACTTCTATTCTGGCTTAGCGAGAGGGGTGATGGCTGATATTAAGCCTAGCCCTGATTTTATTTCAATCTTGAAGAACCTTTGGTGGCGGTTGGATCTCGCTCTCGATGAAGAAGCGGTCTACTACAGTGGCCTAATCTGTTCACTTGAAGCGATTAAGAATGGTTGTTCGAGTGTGATTGATCACCACGCATCACCTAACTATATTGCAGGTTCACTTAAGACTTTGCGTAGCGGTTTCCTTAAGGCTGGTCTACGTGGTATGACCTGCTACGAAACCACAGATAGAAACGGTGGCATAAAAGAGATGGAAGCTGGCGTTGAGGAAAACATCGCCTTTGCTCAACTCATTGATTCAGCCAAGAACAAGGGCGACGAGCCTTATCTGGTTGAAGCTCATATCGGTGCCCATGCGCCGTTCACTGTGACCAATGAAGGTTTGTCTATGATAGCCGAAGCCGTTAAGGTAACGGGTCGTGGTATCCATATTCATGTGGCCGAAGACCGTTATGATGTGGCTCACAGTCACCATCATTATAGTCAAGATATTGTTGAGCGTTTGGATAGCTTTGGTTTGATCAATGATAAGACCTTACTGGCTCACGGCTTGTTCTTATCTGATAAAGATATTGAAATCTTGAATGCTCGCGGCGGCTTCTTAGTGCACAATGCACGTTCGAACATGAACAACAACGTGGGTTACAATCATCAGCTGACTAAGTTCGATAATGTCGTACTGGGTACAGACGGTATTGGCGCTGATATGTTTGAAGAACTTAAATTTTCATTCTTCAAACACAGAGATAGCGGCGGACCATTATGGCCTGACAGCTTCCTACATAGTCTATGGAGGGGTAACGATATCTTAGCTAAGAATTTCGGAGCTAAATTCGGTCGACTCGAAACAGGTAATAAGGCAGATCTAACGATCTTGGATTACATGAGCCCTACCCCTTTAGTGGCAGATAACTTAGCTGGTCATATCGCTTTTGGTATCAATGCTGGTAACGTTAACTCGGTGATGGTTGATGGACGGTTCGTGTACCAAGATCGCCAGTTCCCATTCGATGTTGCACCAATCTACGCTGAGGCAAGGAAAGTCGCTCAGCGCATCTGGAACAATATGGATAAGCTCAGTTAATCATTAAGCGTTTGAAATAGGGAAGGAGTTTTGCTCACAGAGGCATTAAGCCTCTAGATATAAAGAGCCAGTACTTTTCCCTTTCTCATTATTGTGTTTCATTTGGTATCGCCCATGGGTGCACAAATTAGCAATACGTATCTGGTGCAATACCACAAATACAGCTAAGAAGAGAAACGTTATGAAAAGGGATAAAACGCAATTCAAATGGCAAGAAGCTACAGGAGATGCGAAGTTTATTGCCGACCGTCATTTCGATAACCTTTTGGAAGGGCGCTTGTTTCGCTCTTCATGCCCAAGAGGTAAGATCAAAAGTATTAGGTTACCGGACTTACCCGAAGGTTACTTTATCTTTGGCGCTACAGATGTGCCTGGGCGCAACGTGCTGCAGATGGTGGAGGCTGATTGGCCCGTTTTTGCCGATGATGAAGTGCGTTATCTAGGCCAAATCATCTTACTTGTGGTAGGAGTTGAAATTAAGATTATCGAGCAGATTTTAGACAAAATACACGTAGAATATCAGCTGCTCACCCCTGCCTTCACCCTTTCAGATTCACAAAAACTCACCGACGGTGCCATCCATGGTCAAGACAATAAATTTGATAGCCACAGGATCAATAAAGGTGATGTGAACAGGGGCTTTGCTCAGGCTGAGTATATTTTTGAAGAGACTCTGTCTACCAGCTATCAGGAACATATGTATCTGGAGCCACAAGGCATGGTCGGCTATCCACAGGATGGCAAGATTGTTATCGAAGGCTCGATGCAGTGCCCCTGGTATGTGCATCATTGTATCTCTGTGGTGTTGGGTCACAATAAGGTACGAGCGATTCAGGCCACTACAGGCGGGGGTTTTGGTGGCAAAGAGGACTATCCCGATGTGCTTGCAGGTGCCTTATGTGTCGCGGTTGAGCGTGTGGGTCAGCCCATAAGACTCGTCCTGCCTCGTAGTGAAGATATCGCCTTCACCTCGAAGCGCCATCCTATCGATTTTCATTACCGCACTGGAGTCAATAAACAGGGAAAAATAGTCGCAATGGAAGTGAAGGTAGACATTAACTCAGGGGCTTACCTGAGCCTATCAGGCATCGTTCTACAGAGGGCGATCACCAGTTGTATTAATGTCTATGAGATTGACAATGTGCGGGTCGATGCAACAGCTTGGGCGACAAACACTTCACCTAATGGTGCCTTTAGAGGTTTTGGCTCCCCTCAAACTTGCTTCGGCATAGAGACCCACCTCAGTCATGTTGCCAAGCAACTTGGCTTGGAGCCGGCGGACTTTAAACATGATCATCTGTTAAACACAGACTCGATGACGTTAACTGGGGCTAGCATCTTTGGTGACTTAGTGCTCGAGCAGATGTATGACCAGATCTGTGAGGCTAGTGATTACCATGAGAAGGCCAAAGCTTACCGTCAGCAATCAAACAAGAGTGACAAGTTAAAAGGGATCGGCTTGGCGATGTTTCAGCATGGCTGTGGTTTCGCTGGGGATCTCGAAGATACCTTAGTTAAGGCCAAAGTGCGTCTGGTGAAGGGGGTTGATAATGAGATTGAGATCCAGGTCTCTAACACCGATTTAGGCCAAGGACTCAGCCTGACCTTTTGTCAAATTGTCGCCGATGCGCTAAAAGTGCCATTAACCTCAGTCTGGCTTGCCGCCGCCGATACTGGTGTGGTGCCTGATTCCGGACCCACAGTCGCATCGCGTTCAATTGTTATTGTGGGCTACCTTATCGAGGTCGCCGCAAAGAAATTGGCTGATATTTGGATAAATGGTACCGAGCAATGCGTTGAAGAAGATTATAAAAAGCCCAGTTATCATAAATGGGATCAAGCAAAGTTTGAGGGAAATTCCTATCAGGTGACCAGTTATGGCATGAATATCGTTGAGATCGAGTTGGATCCAGCCACGGGGGAAACTGAGATCACTGGCCTGTGGGCCGTTTATGATGTGGGCCATGCGATAGATGAAATGGTATTTAAGGGCCAGATAGATGGCGGTATGGTACAGGCGCTGGGCTATGGCAGTTTAGAGCGGATGACCTTAGACAGTGAGGGTAAATTCCAACAAACCACCATGGCTGATTATGTGATACCTACGTCGATGGATGTGCCCGCGATCAGCAGCTCATTAGTCGATAATCCTTACAAATATGGGCCTAAGGGGGCTAAAGGTGGAGGTGAGTTGACCCATAATGGCGGCGCTGCGGCTTATTGTGCCGCGGTTGAGAGTGCTATCGGCCTGCCTATTTCATCGATCCCTATTACGCCAGAGGTGGTGTGTGATCTTCTCTATGGGGCGAAGAAGGAATGTCTCGGCAATATGACGGTTACATGCGGCAAGACTCAAGGAGTAGCGCGATGAAGATTTGTTTTAATCTTAATGGCCAGGGAGTCAAGGTGGATGTCGATCCACTGCAGCCTCTACTGCATACCTTAAGAGAACAACTAGGGATGACTTCGGCGAAGCAGGGCTGCGGGGAAGGTGAGTGTGGTTCATGCTCGATTATCATGGATAACCAGCTGGTTAATACCTGTTTAATCCCCACTATTCAAGCGAAAGGAACAGCGTTGGTGACCTTAGAAGGCTTAAAAAATACGCCTAAGGGCCTGTGTGTTATCTATGCTCTGTTAGAGGCGAAGGGGGTGCAGTGTGGTTTCTGTTCACCCGCTATGGTGTTAGCCCTCTATCATCTGCTGGATAATCGTGTTTGTGCGGATATTACGCCAACGGATAAGCAGATAAGAGAAGCGTTATCCGGCAATTTGTGTCGCTGTACTGGTTACGCCATGATAGTCGAAGCGGCTAAAATTGCTGCGAGGGGAGAAGGTATATGGTAAACGTCTTTCGTCCAACTAAGTTAGAGACGGCGCTTGAGTTGAATGCAATACACTGTGCTACGTTATTTGCTGGTGGCACCGATCTTATGGTGCAAGGAATGACTCACTACGATGACAGCAATAATGTGGTGGTGTTTCTCGATGATATTGCCGAGATAAAGAGGATTGAACTCAATAATAAAGCCAGTGAACCTAGGTTAGTGATAGGTGCAGGGGTGACATTGTACGAGTTGATCGCTCACGAGTCTGTTCCTTTGATGATTAAAGATGCGGCTAAGCGAATCGCAGCGCCAGCCCTGCGTAATCGGGCAACCTTAGTGGGTAATATCTGCAATACATCGCCCGCGGCTGACATGTTGCCCGCCCTGTATCTGCTCGATGCATGCATCGAGCTCAGTAGTCCTAGTGGTAAAAGGGAATTAGCCATAGAGAAGTTTATCTTGGGTCCCGGTCAGACATCGAGGTTAGCCGATGAGATAGTGACCAGTGTAAGCCTGACTCTGCCTATGTTTGATGACTATTTATATCATAAGGTAGGGACCCGCAAAGCCAATGCGCTCACTAAGTTGTCGATATTAGCCGCGGTGCGAATAGAATCGGGTATTATCCAAGATTGGCGACTGACATTCGGTGCAATAGGGCCAACTGTGGTTCGAAATGTCAAGTTTGAGCAGGGCTTGATTGGGCTGAGTGCGGTCATATTGCAACAAGCGGAAACCGTCGACAAGATCATCGATTTTTATAGCCAAAAGATAGCCCCTATCGATGATCATCGTTCAACCGCTGAGTATCGCCGATGTGCGGCACTCAACCTCTTGCGACGATGGTTGGAAAATATAGGATAATACCAAGTTTACTTAAAAATATCATAGGTCAATGAGTGTATATCTATATACTCATTGATTGAAAAGAGGTACAATTCCTCTCCGATTTCATCGTCGGAAAAGGACACCGCAAGAATGAGTAACCCCTTATATAATAAACATATAATATCAATCACTGATCTCTCGCGTTCTGAATTAGAACTGATTGTCTCTACCGCCAATAAACTGAAAAAAACACCTAATCCTGAACTGTTGAAAAACAAAGTCATCGCCAGCTGTTTCTTTGAAGCCTCGACGCGAACTCGCCTGTCTTTCGAGACCGCGGTACATAGACTAGGGGGCAACATTATTGGTTTCCCAGATAGTGGTAATACCTCCTTAGGTAAAAAAGGTGAAACGTTGGCCGATTCGGTAAAGGTGATTTCTTCTTATTGTGACGCTTTTTTTATGCGCCATAATCAAGAGGGTGCTGCCCGTCTTGCCAGTGAGTTCTCTTCGGTTCCAGTGATCAATGGTGGTGATGGCTCGAATCAGCATCCGACGCAAACCTTACTCGACCTGTTCAGTATCTATGAGACCCAAGGCACCTTAGATAAGCTGCAGGTGGCCTTCGTAGGTGATCTTAAATATGGTCGTACGGTGCATTCTCTGACCCAAGCGTTATCTCTGTTTGATTGTGAGTTTCATTTTATAGCTCCATCTGCACTTTCTATGCCCGACTATATTATCGATGAACTTAATGCTAAAGGGTGTAAGTTTACCCTGCATGACACCTTAGATGGAGTGGTCGATAACTTAGATATTTTGTATATGACTCGAGTGCAAAAAGAACGCTTTGATGAAACTGAATATCAGCATTTGAAGTCTAGTTTTATCTTGAACGCTAAGATGCTGAGTGGAGTGAGAGATAACTTTAAAGTATTACACCCATTGCCTAGGGTGGATGAGATCACTACAGATGTAGACTACACACCTTATGCATATTACTTTCAGCAGGCTGAAAATGGCGTATATGCTCGCCAAGCGCTGCTAGCTTTAGTGCTGACCAACGAATATGGAGATAAGTTATGAAGAAACAGCTAAAAGTCGAAGCCATTGAAAATGGGACGGTTATTGACCATATCGCACCAGGTCAAGGGGTTAAGATTTTGAAGTTTTTTGAACTCTCCGAGGGGCAACAGCGTCTCACCATTGGTCTGAATTTGCCAACGAGCAGTGGTCATTTGAAAGATTTGATTAAGATTGAGCACACCGTATTCGATCAAAATCAGGCTAACCAGTTAGCGCTGTTCGCGCCTAAAGCGACCATTAATGTGATCGAAAATTTTGAAGTGGTAGATAAGTTTAAACTTGCTATTCCCGAGCGTATTATAGGGGTGTTAACCTGTCCTAACAGTAACTGTATTAGCCATAATGAACCAGTGGATAGCCGTTTCAATATCAAGCAAGAGAGCATCGGGGTAAAGCTGAAGTGTCATTACTGTGAGAAGTCATTTATTTCTGAAGTATTCCGTGAATTACATTAGGAACGCTGAATTAAAATAATTTACCTGTGGTAAACGTTATCCTGATTGGGCTATCACTATTACTATCAAATTGATAGCCTTTACTATTACTTTGATAGCCCTTGATATTTATTGTTCACTTTCGTCCTATTGCCCTCCTATTTTGTGCTTTCTCAGGTTTACTTATCTTTCTTAAATTTAAATTTGAATCACTATTTTCCCGTAAATTATCAAGAGTTACGTCGACGATGGAGTGAATTTGACTTAAATCATAATAAGTAAAAATAGCACACTACATCATGACTACTGGCGTAAATGTTGCCACTGTTTAGTTATATTACCCATATTTAAAATTAAGTAGTACGAGTGGGTAAATAGGCTAATTTGAGAAGGAAAGTATTATGATTGAACACTTTTTTAAGCCGAGCAACACAGAGCAAGCTCTGAACTTAATGAAGCAGCATGCAGCTAATGCAACTTGGTTTGCAGGAGGATCAAAACTCAATGCTAGACCTAGTCTTACGAAAAAAACCGTCGCTATCTCCCTGAATGACTTAGCTTTGGAAACCATTGAATCACGTGGGAACTCCTTGCATATCGATGCCATGTGTCGGATTCAGTCAGTGCTGGATAATGAGTTAACTCCTTATGCTCTAAAGCAGGCGGCAAAATTCATTTATTCAAAACATCTACGTAATCAAGCGACTATTGGCGGAGAGATCGCCGCCTTTCAAGAAGAAGCCTTATTGTTGCCAGTCTTGATCGCCCTTAAAGCACGCATTGTGACGGCCGAAGTCGGAGAGATGGGGATAGAAGATTACCTGATAAGTGCTAGTCGTGGCTTGATCCTTCAGGTCGTGATCCCAGATGTTAACTTAGTTTGTTTGGCCTACAACATGACTCGATCTGCTGCAGGTCTTTCTATTATCAATGTGGCCGTATCTTTAGAACAGTCTGGTGAAAGCGTGATCGTCATTGATGGTATCACACCACGCATAACTGGTTACAGTATTCCTGTTCGATTGAGAAACATCGAGGCACAACAGTTAACTGAACAACAATTGGAAAAAGCGGTGGCTAATTCAGTATTTCCTGAGGCTGATATTCGTGGCAGCGTGAAGTATAAGCAATATATTTCAGGGGTATTAGTGACTGATTTACTTGCCGAATGCCGATGTCTAGTAAAGGAGGTTTAGTGATGAGCATTAACCTAACAATAAATGGTCGCCAGCAAGAACTTGCTTGCTGTCTTGGTGATAATGTCCAAACCTTACTGAATAAGGTTGGTTTTCGCTCTGTGCGTAACAGTGATGACGGTTTTGGCTTTGCAGGTTCTGATGTGATATTAGTCGATGGTCGTCTACTGAATGCTTCCTTGTTGATCGCAGCTCAGCTTGAGGGCTCCGAGGTTTATACGGCCGAATCATTAGGTAAGTGGGATCAGTTGAACCATGTTCAACAAGCGATGATTGATGTGGGTGTGGTGCAATCGGGATATAACGATCCCGCCATGGCACTAATCTTAACTGAGCTGTTAAAGCATAACCCGAATCCAAGTCGTGAAGAGATAGACGATGCTTTAACAGGAATATTTAGCCGTGATGCAGGCTACCAGCAATATTATGAGGTGATCGAGTTAGCCGTAAACCGCCTGAAAAATCCAGAGTATAATAAGCAGTACGCGCCAGAATTTAGAGACGATCTCACCTATATTGGAAAGAATACCCCTAAGTTAGATTCGGCTAAAATGGTGCAGGCGAAACCTTGTTATGTAGAAGATAGGATCCCTAAAGATGCCTGCGTGATAAAGATGCTCCGTAGCCCGCATCCACATGCTTGGATTACTGACCTAGATGTCACTAAAGCCGAAGCCTTGGAGGGAGTGGTGACTGTCATCACTTATAAGAATTGTCCAGATATTCCTTACACTCCAGGTGGCCAGAGTGCCCCTGAACCTTCACCATTAGACAGACGGATGTTTTGTCAAAAACTACGTCATGTAGGTGATAGAGTCGCTGCAGTGGTGGCTGAATCCGTTGAGGTAGCAGAGCAGGCCCTCAAGCTGATCGAGGTTAAATATGATGTTCTCAAGCCCGTTATCACCATAGATGAGGCCCGCGCTGTTGATGCACCCATTATCCATAATGGTCCTATAGACTATATTGTTGGTGCTCCTGATGATTTGGCTGAGCAAAATAAAAATGCCGATATAAGAGATGGTAAGGTGATCATTAACTTCCCCATTGGCTGTTTTCCGAGAAAAAATATTGCGGCTAGCATTCGTGGTCATATAGGCGATATCAACAAAGGTTTTAGCGAGGCCGATCATGTCATCGAGCGTACTTATGAGTCTAAGCAAGTACAGCAACTCCCGACGGAAACTCATATTTGTTATAGCTATATGGATGGTGATCGTCTAGTGATGCACGACTCGACTCAGGTTCCTTGGCATGTGCGTCGCCAAGTGGCTAAGATTATCGGTATTAAACAAAATAAAGTGCATATTATCAAAGAGCGTGTTGGCGGTGGTTTTGGCTCTAAGCAAGATATCTTGCTGCAAGATGTCTGTGGCTGGGCGACTTGGATCACAGGTAGAGGCGTGTATTTTCACTACACACGTGAAGAAGAGTTTATTGCTAACTCTACCCGTCATGTAGCTAAGGTGCATGTGAAAATTGGTGCCAAGAAAGATGGTACTTTAACCGCTATTGATATGGATTTTCTTGCGAACACAGGCCCTTACGGAAACCACGCGCTGACGGTGCCTTGTAATGGACCTGCTTTGTCCCTGCCTCTATACCCCTGTGATAATGTCGATTTTCGTGTCACAACTTATTACTCTAATATCTGCCCAACTGGTGCTTATCAGGGTTATGGCGCGCCTAAGGGGAATTTTGCCTTGACGATGGCGATGGCTGAAATGGCTGAAGTTCTAGGGATCGATCATCTTGATATGGTCGAGATTAACCGTGTTCGTGAAGGCCAAGAGCTTAAGATCTTGGGTGCTATCGGTGAAGGTAAGATGCCTGCAATGGCGCCAAGAGCATTAAGCTGTGCCCTAGAGCAAATTCTTAAGCAGGGACGTGAACTGATTAATTGGGATGGTGACAAGAAAGCGGATGGCGATTGGCGAATTGGCCGTGGAGTGGCCATTATCCAGCAAAAATCAGGCATTCCAGATATCGATCAGGCTAACTGCTCGATTAGAATGGCATCCGATGGCACTTTTATCGTTCACTCCGGCGGTGCCGATATCGGTACGGGGTTAGATACTGTGGTAGCTAAACTCACCGCCGAGGTGCTGTGCTGTCCTATCGATGAGATCACCGTAAACTCAGGTGATACTGATCATGCTCCATTCGATAAGGGCGCTTACGCCTCTTCGGGAACCTGTTTCTCTGGCAATGCCGCAAAAATAGCTGCTGAGAGCATGCGTACCAAAATTTTAGCCTGTGGTGCTGAGATGCTAGATGAGGCCATCGAAGATGTCATTCTCGCCGCACCTAGCGTTGTGAAAGGTAAACAAGGTGAAGTCAGCTACTTCGATATTGCTCATCGCGCCGAGAGTGGCACTGGTTGGGGGCAGTTACTGGCCAACGGTTGTTTTATTACCTCACTATTTGCCTTTCCCTATGGTGCCAACTTTACTGAAGTTGCGGTCAATATTCGCACGGGTGAAATCAAACTTGAGAAGTTCCATGCCCTGCTTGACTGCGGCACTCCAATCAATCCGAGCCTTGCCCTTGGCCAGATCTACGGTGCTAGTTTGCGTGCTATTGGTCACAGCTTAACCGAAGAGCTTATTTATGACAAAAATGGTATCCCGCTAACCCGTGATCTTAAAAGTTATGGTGCACCTATGATTGGCGATATTCCTAATGAATTTAAGGCAGTACTGGTTCCTAGTGATGACAAAGTGGGTCCTTACGGGGCCAAATCTATCTCTGAAATTGGGGTGAACGGAGCAGCGCCCGCTATCGCATCGGCTATACATGATGCTTGTGGCGTGTGGATCCGCGATTGGCATTTCACTCCAGAGAAGGTCCTTGAAGGACTGAATAAGTTATAACTCTCTGAGGAACACTTGGGCGGCACGGCGTTTGTCGTGTTCGCTACCATTTCACACTTTAACGGTTCCTGTTTGATTTGTAGTTTACTTAAAATCCCCCAAGTTTGTTGATGCCTTAGTGTATGACTTGCTCTAAAGTTTAGATAAGGATTCGAGATGAAACTGTTGTATAAAATTGAAGATAAACCTCCTATGGGTGCCAGTATTGTGCTTGCACTGCAGCATATGTTAGCTGCGATGGGGGCGATTGTTGCTGTCCCTTTAGTGGTTGGGTCCGCCATCGGTCTTGCCACAGATGAGATGGTCATTTTGGTTAATGCCGCATTGATGGTCTCAGGCTTTGTGACTATTATTCAGTGTAAAGGTGTTGGCCCGGTAGGAATACGTTTACCTGTGGTGATGGGGACCAGTTTTACCTTTGTTGCCATCTCTATCTCTATTGGTCTGGAGTCTGGAGTATCGGCGATTTTTGGCGCCGCATTAGTTGGCTCTCTAGTGATGATTGTTGGCAGTCGTTTTATGCCACAGATCAGAAAGTTATTTCCTCCCGTAGTCTCAGGAACTGTGGTGTTGCTTATTGGCTTAACTATTTTGCCTGTGGCTGTGGATTGGTTCGCTGGTGGCTTTGTCGGCCAAGAGGGCTATGGGGATCATAGTAACCTGCTGCTCGGATCGCTGGTGTTAGTGGTGGTTATAGGATTATCGCAGTTAGGCAAGGGCATTATCTCCGCTGCCGCTATCGTTATCGGTATGTTTGTCGGGTATTTGGTTGCGATAATGTTGGGGATTGTTGATTTTTCTCCAGTGGCTAGTGCGCCAGTATTTGCCTTACCCCATCTACTTCCCTTCGGTCTTAGTTTTACCATCAGTGGCATCATAGGTATGTCTATCGCTTATCTGGTTACTATCATGGAGTCCACTGGAGATTTTTTAGCCCTGAGTGATGCAACTAATACTAAGTTGACTGGAAGTAAGCTTTCAAGGGGTATTTTATGTGATGGTCTGGGCAGCGCATTGGCATCAACTTTAGGGACCACTCCATTTTCATCTTTTAGCCAAAATGTAGGCATCGTCTCAATAACTGGGGTGGCCAGCCGACATGTGGTGGCATTGACTGGCCTTATTATGGTGTTTGCAGGATTATTTCCTAAAATAGGTGCTCTGGTTGTCACCATACCTTCTCCCGTACTCGGTGGTGCCGGGCTGGTGATGTTCTCTATGATCATCTCATCGGGTATCGGTATCTTAGCTCGCATCAACTTCACTAAACGCAACATGCTGATCATCGCAGTGGGTGTTGCCGTTGGCATGGCGGTAACCATGCGCCCTGAGATCCTCCATAGTCTTCCCGACTCAGTTAGAGTGATTTTCAGTTCAGGTATTACAGCGGGCTCATTAGTTGCGTTGTTACTTAACTTGGTGCTTAGGGTCAGTCGTTCCGATGAAGTTCAGTGTACGGCAGAGAAGCGCGAGGCTTTGAGGGATCAGATTTCAGAGAGCGAGGCTGATAATATGTCTGAACAGAATAAAAAATGAGTAATAATAATTAAATAACGTAATTCAATATGTAGATAATAAGCACGATTTCAACTTTTTTTGATGTAAATCATAAGTCTAAAACATTTAATTCTTATCTATATTTTAATGAAACCCATGGGTAGTAAGAGATGAGTGAAGGTTTTATGGAAAATAATCATGCGATAAAAGTCATTAGATCATCGTTTTTAGATATCTTAAGTGTGGTAGACGACCCTAAGGATATCGAGAGGAATCTAAGATTTATTGAAGATGGTTTGATGTTTATAACCAATGGACGAATCGAGTGGATAGGTACCTGGGAAGAGGGCAGGAATAAGATCCCTACAGATGTTAGGGTTCGTAGTTATCCAGGAAAAATAGTTATGCCAGGGTTTATCGACACCCATATTCACTATCCACAATCTGAAATAGTGGGTGCCTATGGTGAACAGTTACTTGAATGGCTTAATAACTATGTTTTCCCCACCGAGGCGCGTTACAAAGACAAAGACTATGCCAAAGAAATGTCTGAGTTCTTTGTGAAGCAACTGCTGCGCAACGGCACAACTACGGCCATGGTATTTTGTACTGTACATCCAGAGTCAGTCAACTCTCTATTTGAAGTGGCTGAAAATATCAATATGCGTATGATAGCTGGCAAGGTGATGATGGACAGGAATGCCCCTGATTATCTGTTGGATACGCCAGAGACTAGCTACAGCCAGAGTAAGTGGCTTATTGAGAAGTGGCATAAGCGTGGACGTCTGCTCTATGCTATTACTCCACGTTTTGCACCGACTTCATCCTCTGAGCAACTCGATATCGCTGGAAGGCTTAAGCAAGAGTTCCCTGATACTTATATACACACCCATCTGTGCGAAAATGTTGATGAGATTAAGTGGGTTAAAGAGCTGTTTCCTGAGCGTAGCAGTTATTTAGATGTTTACCATCATCATGGGCTTACGGGACCTAAGAGTATATTTGCCCACAGTATTCACCTTAAAGATTGTGAGTGGGATTGTCTTCATGAGACAGATTCAGCCGTTTCTTTCTGTCCTACATCTAATCTCTATCTTGGCAGTGGCCTATTTAAGCTACAGGAAGCTTGGAAGCGTAAGGTTAAGGTGGGCATCGGTACTGATATTGGTGCGGGAACTACCTTTAGCATTATGCAGACTTTGAATGAAGCTTATAAGGTGATGCAGTTGCAAGAGTATCGTTTTTCTGCATTTGAGGCCTTTTATTTGGCGACATTAGGCGGCGCTAAGTCTCTCTCTTTAGATCATCTGATCGGTAATTTTGAGATAGGTAAGGAAGCCGACTTTGTGGTTATTGATCCCTGCGCGACTCCTTTACAGCAGTTGAGGTATGATAATTCTAAGTCGCTTATTGATGAGTTGTTTGTGATCATGACCTTAAGTGATGATCGTAGTATATACCGTACTTATGTTGATGGAAAATTAGTTTACACACGTAATTAAGTACGAGTTTAAAATGGAAATGCTAGGCTGTTGCAGCAAAATATGTGGAAGTATGGACTTAAGTATTTAAATCTTCATAATTTTATTCTTGGTGTTATTGTTCGAAATGTTAGTAGACACATCGAATGATGTTATCAAGGCTATACTTTGTGGTAAAAAGGAAGCGATGATATGACCAATAGTAACAGAGTTGAAAATGAATCATTAGAACAAACTAAGCGGACTTCAAAGAGTCCGTTAGACCATTACTTTAAAATAACCGAACGAGGGAGTACGGTTCGGCAAGAATTAATTGCGGGTGCGACCACTTTCATGGCCATGGTTTATTCGGTTATCGTGGTGCCGAGTATGTTGGGTATCGCAGGGTTTGATCCTGGTGCCGTATTTATCGCTACTTGTTTGATCGCAGCATTTGGTTCCCTGTTGATGGGCTTATGGGCAAAGCTACCGATGGCTATTGGTTGTGCCATCTCACTCACGGCATTTCTTGCATTCAGTCTCGTGCTGGGTCAAGGAGTCAGTATTCCGGTTGCTTTAGGTGCGGTCTTCCTTATGGGGGTCGTGTTTACCTGTATTACCGTGACCGGTATTCGTCAATGGATCTTGAATAATCTTCCATCCGGTATTGCTCACGGTACCGGGATAGGTATTGGCCTGTTTTTGCTGCTAATCGCCGCAAACAATGTTGGATTAGTGATAAAAAACCCTAATGAAGGTTTGCCTGTTGCATTAGGTGAATTTACTTCAATGTCAGTGTTGATGTCTGTGATAGGTCTTGCCGCTATTATAGGGGTGGAGAAACTTCGCGTTCCAGGCGGTATTTTACTTGTGATCGTTGCAATCTCTGTATTTGGCCTTATCTTCGATCCCAATGTGGTATATCAAGGCATATTTGCCATGCCTGAATTTGGTGGTGAGAACTCACTGATTGGTACTATGGATGTTATGGGAGCTTTGAACCCTATTATTTTACCCACGGTATTTGCCTTGGTAATGACAGCTATCTTTGATGCTACGGGTACCATTCGTGCGGTAGCCGGTCAGGCTAACCTGCTAGATAAGAATGGACAGATCATCAATGGTGGTAAAGCACTAACTGCTGACTCTGTTAGTAGTATGTTTGCCGGTATGGTCGGTGGTGCACCAGCTGCGGTCTATATCGAGTCAGCTGCGGGTACTGCCGCTGGCGGAAAGACAGGTTTAACAGCCACTGTGGTTGGTGGTTTGTTTATCTGTATGTTGTTTTTGGCACCGATCAGTTATCTGGTTCCGGCTTATGCCACAGCGCCAGCCTTGATGTATGTCGGATTATTGATGATGTCTAATGTCAAAAAGTTAGATTTTAACGATTCAGTGGGTGCACTATCTGGTTTGATGTGCGCTGTATTTATCGTGCTGACCAGTAATATTGTTACCGGCATTATGCTGGGATTTTTAGTATTGGTTATTGGGAGGGTGATCTCTGGTGATTGGAGGAATCTCAATCTAGGTACAGTACTTATTACCATTGCATTAGTTACTTTTTATATTGGTGGCTGGGCAATTTAGTCTCGATCAGTGCTAAAACAAGTCACTCTTGAAGAGGCTAACTACATAAATAATAATAAGTTTATTAACTATAGGTGAGGAACATGAACAATAAATGGATATTAGTCGCATTATTAGCAAGCCCTACAGCATGTGCTGAAAGCTTAATTCAATGGTCTGATTTCAGTGTGACAGGCCTTTATGGTGATAATTTTGAGGTTGATCCTGCGGAGCAAACAACGATTACGCTACAAACTGCCGGAGGGTGGAAATACGGTGATTGGTTCGCGTTCCAGGATTTTATTCA
Source organism: Shewanella sp. (assembly GCA_037132815.1). Lineage (GTDB taxonomy): Bacteria > Pseudomonadota > Gammaproteobacteria > Enterobacterales > Shewanellaceae > Shewanella. Next base: position 41,282 of record JBAHZX010000104.1, on the reverse strand, counting down.
CTTTAATGGAGAGCAAAGTGATAGTGATTTTGCTAACTATGGGGAGTATGGAACTCGCTTTAGTGCGAGTAAAATTTCTGGTAGTAAAGTAGGTTTTGGCGCCTTAACCGATCTGTCTCTTGCACTGCAATATGAGCAAGGTTCTGCAGCGGCAAGTACTGTTCTCTATGGTTTAGGATCAAGTTGGGATGTGCCTGGCTTTAACTTCCTGAGTGTAAATGTGTATTACCGTACCGAATTGAGAAATCCTTCTGGGGAATCAGGAGCCAGTGATGGTTGGCAGCTAACCCCGTCATGGGGAGTTAATTTTGGTAACACTGGAATCGTATTTGATGGCTATATTGACTGGGTATTTTCTCCGTCAGAAGACTCTTATGAACCTATGCTGCACATTAATCCACAACTTAAGTATGACTTAGGATCTGTAATTAATGGTAAAAGTGGCCATTTCTATGTCGGTGTCGAATATTCCTATTGGAAGAATAAGTATGGTATTCCAAATGGTATTCCAGGTCTTGAAGTTGATCAAAGTGTGTTCTCATTTCTTCTTCAGTATCATCTGTAAATGTTAACTTGACCAAGCATGAGACACTGCAATAAAAAAGGCCAACCCGTTAAGGTTGGCTTTGTTGCTGAATCGGAGGCAGGTAACTCCTTTATAAGTATGATTATTGCTGGGTTCTAGGAGGAAATCCGTCCAGAAAGTGTCAAAGAGAAAGAGCACTCGGTGAAGCGATTCAAAACAGCATTATAGAAACCGTTAAAGCAAACAGCTTAACCCCATTCGGTTTAATCGAACATTGTTTAGAGCCATGATCTCATCCTCAATTACGTTCTCATAGCCTATTGAGCTGGAATGTTAACTTTAAGCAAGGCGTAATTGTCTGAATGATTAGGTTATTAGAATGTCATTACAGATTAACAATTAGTCACTTTACCAATTAATTAACATGAAGTTCACATTAATAATATTGATTATTCATTGTTTATGCGAATATGGGAGCATGTGTTTATCTGGTCGCAATGATTTGCCCTTTGCAAGGGCTGGTGTTCGATGTTTTGAACATCAAGTTTGTACTGAAGTTAGAGAAATATTGATAATGAAAGCGATATATAAGGGTTTTATGGTTAAAAAGCGTAAATTAGCCCTAGTCAAAATCGATGAGCTCACGTAAAATTTGTCTCTTTTTCTATTTTCGTAATATAAATAGACAGTAACACAAAGTAATGGCCTTAATGTGAAGGCCAAATGCACTGGAATAAATGATGTCACAGTTAACAGAAATTGTAGAACAGGCCTTGTTGACCATCGATAGGGCAAGTAATCTTAAAGTCCTCGATGAGCTTCGTGTCGAATACCTTGGTAAGAAAGGTAAAATAACCGACATGATGAAAATGATGGGTAAACTGAGCCCAGCTGAAAAACCCGCTTTCGGTCAAGCTGTGAACCAAGCCAAACAGGCTGTTCAGAAAAAATTATTTGAGCGCATTGAAGGCATAAAAGCCTTAGAGATGAAAGCTAAACTTACAGCTGAAAGTATAGATGTGACGCTACCTGGCCGTTCAATTGGTAACGGTGGATTACACCCGGTAACGCGTACTATCGAACGTATCGAAACCTTCTTTGGAGAACTTGGCTTTAGTGTAAAGCAAGGCCCTGAAATTGAAGATGATTTTCATAATTTCGACGCCCTTAATATCTCTGAGCATCATCCTGCACGTGCCGATCACGATACCTTTTACTTTAATCCTAAAGTTATGTTGCGAACTCAAACTTCAGGTGTGCAGATCCGCACCATGGAAAATGAGAAGCCACCTCTGCGTATTATCTCTCCAGGCCGTGTTTACCGTAACGATTATGATCAGACTCATACGCCTATGTTCCATCAGGTGGAAGGTTTGTTGGTTGCCGAAAACGTGAATTTTGCAGAACTAAAAGGCATATTGCACGACTTTTTGCGTAACTTCTTCGAAGAAGATTTAGAGGTTCGTTTCCGTCCTTCTTATTTTCCGTTCACTGAACCATCGGCCGAAGTGGATGTCATGGGAAAAAATGGCAAATGGTTAGAAGTGTTGGGTTGCGGCATGGTACACCCCAATGTCCTGCGCAGTGTTGGTATTGATCCTGAACAGTACTCCGGTTTTGCTTTTGGCATGGGGGTCGAGCGTTTATCTATGTTGCGTTACGGCGTTAACGATCTGCGTTCATTCTTCGAAAACGATCTGCGTTTTCTTAAGCAATTTAAATAACGGAGCTGTATAGCATGAAATTTAGTGAATCTTGGCTCCGTGAGTGGGTGAACCCAAGCATAAGTCGTGACCAATTGTCATATCAAATTACTATGGCGGGTCTTGAAGTCGATGGTATCGAAGCTGTCGCTGGTAAGTTTTCCGGAGTCATCGTGGGCGAAGTTGTCGAGTGTGGTCAGCACCCGAATGCCGATAAGCTACGAGTGACTAAAATTAATGTTGGTCACGATGAACTTATCGACATTGTTTGTGGTGCGCCTAACTGTCGTTTAGGCCTGAAAGTTGCCGTTGCTATGGTCGGCGCGGTGCTGCCTGGCAACTTCAAAATTAAGAAGGCTAAGCTTCGCGGTGAACCCTCATTGGGTATGCTATGTTCTTTTGGTGAACTCGGTATTGATATCGAGAGTGACGGGATCCTTGAATTACCCACTGACGCGCCAGTAGGTGTAGATATACGTGAATATTTAGATCTGGAAGATGCGGTTATCGATGTCGATCTTACGGCTAACCGTGCCGATTGCCTCGGCATATCGGGGTTGGCTCGTGAAGTTGGTGTACTCAGTCGTCAAACTGTGATTGAGCCGACTTGGGAAAAAGTGATCCCTTCGATTGAAGATTCGATTCAAATTGATCTTCAGGCTCCAGAGTCTTGTGCACGTTACCTTGGCCGTGTAGTGAAGAATGTGAATGTTAAGGCGCAATCACCACTTTGGATGCAAGAGAAGCTACGTCGTAGTGGCATTCGCTCTATCGATCCCATTGTTGATATCACCAATTATGTCTTAATTGAATTTGGTCAACCGATGCATGCTTTCGATCTTACCAAGATAAAGGGTGATATTCAGGTGCGCATGGCAACAGGTGATGAGAAGCTCACATTGCTTAATGGTAATGAAATCACCGTACCTGCGGATATGTTAGTTATTAGTGATCAAGACAAGTCTTTGGCACTTGCAGGTGTTTTTGGCGGCGAATACTCAGGTGTGAACAGTGACACTCAAGATATTTTACTTGAGTGTGCCTTCTTTGCACCTTTGGCTATCTTAGGTAAGACACGTCAACTTGGCCTGCATACAGATTCATCTCATCGCTTTGAGCGAGGTGTAGACCCTGAACTACAGCACAAAGTGATGGATAGAGCGACTCGTTTGGTTCTCGATATTTGTGGTGGTGAAGCTGGACCAGTTGTTGAGGCTAAAGCTGACCAATATCTGCCTAAGCCAGTATCGATCACCTTACGTCGAAGCAAGCTAGATCGCATATTAGGTCATCACATTCCTGACGATGAAGTCACTGAAATCTTTGAACGTTTGGGTTTTGCTGTAGAGTTCATTAATGATCAATGGCACGTTGTGACAGCGACATACCGTTTCGATATGGCTATTGAAGAAGACTTGATCGAAGAAGTTGCTCGGATCTATGGTTACAATAATATTCCAAATATTGCGCCTGTTGGTTCTTTGAGTATGCCGGACCATAAAGAGTCTGATATCAGCTTAAAGCGAGTGCGTAGCATGCTGGTGGCTCGTGGTTTCCAGGAAGCTATAACCTACAGTTTTGTCGACCCTAAGCTTCAGGAGAAGCTACATCCGGGTTGTGAAGCCATGATTTTGCCTAACCCGATTTCTATAGAAATGTCAGCAATGCGTCTGTCACTGTTTACCGGTTTGCTCAGTGCCGTTGGCCATAACCAGAGTCGTCAACAAAATAGGGTCCGTTTATTCGAAACCGGTCTCCGTTTCGTACCTGATACATCAGCCGACTCAAATGTGTGTCAACAGCCGATGCTTGCGGCTGTGATTTCTGGTAACCAGAATGATGAACATTGGTCCATGGAATCTAAAACTGTCGACTTTTTTGATCTTAAGGGTGATTTGGAAGCTGTTATTGGCTTGACCGTTTCCGAAACAGAATTTAGTTTTAGACCCGCAACTCATCCAGCACTTCATCCTGGACAATGTGCTGAAATATTAAGGGATGATAGAGTGATTGGTATAATAGGTACCGTCCATCCTAACTTAGAAAAGCCTTTTGGCCTTAATAGCACAACAATTATTTTTGAACTTGAATTGGACATTTTACTGCATGCTTGTTTACCGCAAGCACAGGCTGTATCTAAGTTTCAAGCAAATCGTCGTGATATCGCTATTGTTATAGATGATAGTGTTTCATCTAGTGATGTTGTAAAAATGATAAGAAAAGTTGGCCAAAATCAGTTGGTTGGCATAAACTTATTCGATGTATACCAAGGTAAGGGTGTTGAGTCAGGCAAGAAGAGCTTAGCGATCGCACTTACATTACAAGACAACACTCGTACACTTGAAGAAAAAGAGATAGCTGAGATGGTAGATTCAGTCGTTTTTGCTCTCAAGTCAGAGTTCAACGCATTCTTGAGGGATTAAAAGTATGGCACTTACCAAAGCCGAAATGGCAGAGCATCTTTTTGAAACGCTGGGAATTAATAAGCGTGTAGCTAAGGAGATGGTCGAGACGTTTTTCGAAGAAATTCGCCAAGCGCTTGAAAGTGGTGAGCAGGTCAAATTATCTGGCTTCGGCAATTTTGACCTTAGAAATAAGAATCAAAGACCAGGAAGAAATCCGAAGACAGGCGAAGATATACCTATTTCGGCTCGTCGTGTAGTCACCTTCCGTCCTGGACAGAAGTTGAAAAGTCGCGTAGAGGAAGCAAACTCAGAAAAATAATGTCGAGTTAGCTTAAGGCTAAAGCCACTCAAGCGAGTGGCTTTTTCATTTTCATTTTTTCTCATTAATTTTTAGCTTGAGGCCTGTATTTTGTCGAGAAAGCCAAACTATTTCGATCGCCGTTTTAAAATCGAATTATTGCACCCTAAATATTTTTTTACTTGGATTGGTATCGCCATTTTAGCCCTGTTTGGACTTATGCCTGCTTGGTTACGTGATCCTATTGCACGCCAACTGGCAAAAATTGTGACTAAGATAGCCACAAAGCCTATTTCAGTGGCGAGGACGAATCTCACTTGCTGTTTTCCCGAAAAGTCATCGCAAGAGATTGAGTCTCTGCTTAATGAGAATATCGAAAATTTTGTCATGATACTGCTGGCACAATCTGAGCTTATGGTACGTTCCAAAGCCCACCTGAGACGCAGAGTTAATCTTATCGGCTTTGAACATGTAGAGCGAGCAAAAGCAGCTGGCCAACCTGTTGTTTTCATTATGCCCCATGTATGGGGGATCGAATATGCTGGGTTGAGGCTCAATTTGGAAGTGTCCATGGTTAGCATGGCCAAGGCCCATAGAAATGGTTTATTTAACTGGTTCAACAATCGCTTGCGCAGCTCACTCGGTGCCCATATTTATATGCGGGAGGCGGGTATTCGTGTCTTGTTATCCGAGCTTAAAAATAATTACAGTTTTTTCTATTTGCCCGACGAAGATCTTGGTTCAAATAAAAGTGTGTTCGCCCCTTTTTTAGGTACGGTAAAAGCGACCTTACCTGTAGTGGGCCGCATAGCACAAGCTGGCAATGCCCAGATGATACCAGTTAAAATCGGTTACGATCAAAAAGCACGCCGTTATGACTTGACCGTGATGCCGGCCATGGACCCAGAAACGATGCAGGGCAAAGAGAATGAAGCCATAGCCCTAAATAAGGTGGTAGAGCAGGTGATTTTAGCTTACCCCGAGCAGTATATGTGGTTTTTGAAGGTATTAAAAACCAGACCAGAAGGTGAAGCCCCACTCTATTGATGTGGCTTTATTTGATGTGTTTGCTAACCGCACTCGGTAGGTATTACTTTGATTATGGGATCACCGATATGCATAAGTTCAATGAGGATAGTAAGTGCTAAGCTCAGGTTTAGAAGTCTGGGCTGTAACGTCGATGATATTTATCAAACATGTACAAAATGAGTCAGGTTATTAGCGGTTAAGTGGGTCTGATGTAATGGTAAAACTGCAACGTCCAATGAGACATTGCAGTTTTCTACGAGGCGATTAGCTTCTTGAAAATTATTGAGTCAATTTAGTCCGCAATTAACTGATATTCATCGCGGAGAATATCGATGATCTCTTGTTTAGGGTTCTCGCTAATTATTAACTTTTTACCGATCACTTTCTCTGCAATGCCGATGTAAGTGATGGATATATCCATCATCACTTGGGTTGGTAGTTTGTTATTTTGTGCTAGCGCAACACGCTCAGGCATGCGTGCCTTGTTGAGTAATATGTCAGCGTCTGGGAAGTGGTTGAGTAGCCACTGTCTGAATCCTTCTTTGGACTTCTCTATGATGTTACCTTCACGGTGTGCCGGACCATCCCAGATGCGAGAGCTATCAGGTGTGCCCACTTCATCCATATAGATGAGTTTATCTTTACCATCTGCACCTTTGACATAACCGAATTCGAATTTAGTGTCGATAAAAATCTGATCTTGCTCGGCTAATGCTTCACTTATAACGCTAAAGCCTTCTTTCAATAGCTTCTCGTATAGGTCAATATCTGATTTAGCGTGGAAGTTAAAGCCTTGTAGGTGACGCTCAAGATCGGCACGCGATACATTAACATCATCGACTTCAGGCACCCCCTCAAGGCCGGTAAGCACGCCCTTGGAGGATGGAGTGATTAACAGCTCTGGCAGCTTTTGATCTTTTTTAAGACCTTCTGGCAACGTGATACCACAGAACTCTCGCTCACCTTTGGCATAGGCACGCCACATAGAGCCAGTTATAAATTGTCTGGCGATCGCTTCGACCATCACTGGTTGCGCTTTTTGTACGATCCAAACAAATGGGTGAGGGACGTCTAGAATATGGCTATCGGCTAAACCTTTTTCTCTAAATAGTGTAAACCAGTGGTTAGAGATGGCATTTAATGCCGCCCCTTTTCCTGGAACACCGTTTAAGCCATTTTCAGCTTGCCAGATACAATCGAATGCTGAGATCCGGTCACTGATCACCATAATAGCGAGTGGGGTCTCTTTAGGAACGTCATAACCTTTCTGTTCTATTAGGCGGGCGCTATCCTCAGCCGTAAGCCAATAGACACTTCGAACTTTACCTGAATGAACGGGCTTATTGGTGCGAATAGGCAGGTCATCATTTACTGCTAGAACTTTGTTTGAATGATTCATAGGGTATTTTATTTGGGTATATAACTGAATAGATTGTAACAGAACTTACATTTTTCAACACTATGGTGAAGGGAAATTGACTGTTCTGGCTGAGTTAAACTTAAATTGTCGGCAATCCTAATGTCAAGTTGTCCTGTTTTTTGGCGCGTCAGAGTCATACCAAAGGCGTCTATCAGCAGATATGGATAAGTATCGAGTGACTGCTGAGTATGAGACGCCTTAACTTCGGGCTGAGTCGAACATGATTAAACAATTATATCTTGCCGCTTGGTTTAGCAGGCAAGATAATTATTATTTTGACGCGGCTATGTGTCGCTGCATTAAGTTGTTGGTAATATCATTCATGCTTAAGTCTTGATCCTCGAGTAAGACCAGTAGGTGATACATGAGATCTGATGCCTCGTCGATCAATTCTGGCTTGTCGTGAGTGGCTGCGGCAAGGGCCGTTTCTAGACCTTCCTCGCCTACTTTTTGAGCGATGCGTTTGGTGCCACGCTCAAACAGGTACGCGGTATAGCTGGATTTTGGGTCGTCCCCTTTACGTGATGCGATAAGCTGGGTCAGGTTATCGATGAAGGGATGAGCATGACCATCGGGCCAGCAACTCTCTCTTTCTAGATGACAAGTGGGTCCGTTAGGAATGACCTGCACCAGCAAACTGTCGTTATCACAATCTTTGTCGATGGCCACTAAATCCAGGGTATTACCTGACTCTTCCCCTTTAGTCCAGAGACGTTGCTTGGAGCGGCTATAAAATGTCACTTGGTTTGTGCTTAAAGTTTTCTCCAGTGCTGAGCGGTCCATATAACCTAGCATCAACACCTTGCCTGAGAGATAGTTCTGTACGACAGCTGGGATCAACCCCGCTTGTTTTTCCCAATCTAGCTGATTTACTAATGATTCGTTCGTGTTTATCTGTGTCATTATTTTTCCTACTACCGATTACCTATGTCTGTCTAACTCTTATCTAGCTATATCAAAAATAACCTAGGACAAGATAAATGAGCCGATTGAAACTCCGTTAGCATCTGATGGCTATGTGTTGAGTTCTTAGATAGCTTTTGAGTTCTTGTATATCGATGATCCCCTTATGGAATACGCTAGCGGCCAGCGCGGCATCAACTTTGGCAATCTCAAAAACATCCTTGAAATGTGCCATGGTACCGGCACCGCCTGAAGCGATAAGCGGTACATCACAGAGCTCACGTATCATGGAGAGCTGTTTTAAGTCATAACCTTGGCGTACACCATCTTGGTTCATCACATTGAGAACAATTTCACCACAGCCACGTTGTTGTACTTCTTGCACCCAATCTTGAGTGAACCACTGGGTGTCCTTAGTCGCAGCTTCATCACCGGTAAACTGTTTCACCTTGTAGCTGTCGCTATTGGCATCGTAATAGGAATCTATACCTATGACGATACATTGCCTGCCGAACTCATCTTGTAAACGTTCTATCAAGCTTGGGTCGGTCAATGCGGGTGAATTAATTGAGATCTTATCCGCACCAAAGGCCAATTTCTCTCGAGCCTGCTCTATGCTTCTAATTCCACCCGCGACACAGAAAGGAATATCTATCTGCTCCGCGACCCGGCTGATCCAAGAACGGTCGATAACTCTGTCGTGGGCACTGGCGGTAATATCATAAAAGACCAATTCATCGGCACCTTCCTCGGCATATCGAGCGGCTAAAGGCACAATATTACCGACGATCTGATGATTCCTAAATTGAACACCTTTGACGACCTTACCATCTTTCACATCTAAGCAGGGGACGATTCTTTTAGCTAGCATCGTAGACTCCAAAGCAAGTTAATACAGCAGCCAGGCTCATATTTCTAGCTTGCATCAGCACCTCCGGAAGTATTAGGCCAACATTGTATCGCTTGTTCGACGCTAAAGTTTTCGATAAGCAGCGCCTTGCCTATGATAATGCTATCTGCACCACTATTTCGCACCGCTGATACATCATCTAGACTGGCGATACCGCCTGATGCTTGCCAATTTATCTCTGGGTAGCTAGCCACTATTTCTGAATATAACTCGTTATTGGCTCCTTTCAAGGTGCCGTCACGGCTAATATCGGTGACTAGAGCATGTTTGAGACCGTGAGGCTTAAATGCTTCAACTAAGGATTCCAATGACTTTCCACCCTCGCTCTGCCAGCCTGATACCGCCACAATTTTTTCGCCGTGGTTATTAATGTTGATATCCAGTGCTAGGCAGATGGCATCTGGGCCATATTTTTGAAACCAGCTCTGTACTAATTCTGTCTCTTTGACGGCGAGAGAGCCAATAACTACCCGTTTCACGCCTATCTCTAACAGTTCAGCCAATTGTGCCTCGGAGCGAATACCACCACCCACTTGGATATTGGCATCGAGCCCTGCGACCAGTTCAGAGATGAGTTGAGTCTGACGAGCATCTGGATTTTTCGCACCAGTAAGATCGACGATGTGCAGCCATTTGGCACCTTGGTCTTGATAAGACTTAAGCTGAGAAAGCGGAGATATGTTAAAGGTCGTTTTTTGGTTATAGTCACCTTGATAGAGACGAACCACTTGACCATCAATGAGATCGATTGCTGGAATGATCATGATTTTTGCTCCTTATTCTCTTTAGCATTTATTTTCCAATTGGCACTGTTAAGAGATTTTGTATTTAAAGCTAAAAAATTACTTAATATTTGTGAGCCAATTTTGGCACTTTTTTCTGGGTGAAATTGTACCCCCATAAAGTTATCTTTGGCGATAGCGGCACTGAAGATTTCGCCATATTTACATGTTGCAATAGTAAACTCACTCAGAGGTGCTTTATAGCTATGAACAAAATACAGATAGCTTCCTTCGGGTATATCCTTAAATAATGGATGTGATGATGGACTTATTTGATTCCAACCCATGTGAGGAAGGGGCAGTCCTTGGCTATTTAAATCTGTAATTGAAGTGGGGATTAGTCCTAAACACTCACCATCGATGTCACGCCCGCCTTGCTCTTTTGATTTATTCGTCATCATTTGCATGCCTAAGCAGACGCCGAGTACGGGTTGCTTAATATGTTGGATTAGATCGACAAGGTGCTTGTTGTTAAGGGACTCCATAGCAGCCCCAGCGGTGCCAACCCCAGGAAGTACCACGCGGGTGGCCGCCTTGATCACTCGATGATCATCGCTGACCACCACATCCTTAGTCAGCCGCTCGAAGGCATAACGAACTGAGTTTAAATTAGCGCAACCGGTGTCGATAATCACCGTTGAGTTGACAGCGTTATTTGCTTGGCTCATAACACTCCTTTACTGGAAGGCAAAAGGTCACCCTCGATTTTAATAGCTTGGCGAAGGGTGCGACCCAAAACTTTAAACAGACTCTCGACCTTGTGGTGATCGTTGTTACCCTGAGTTTTGAGGTGTAAGGTGCAACGTAATCCGTCTGCAAATGAACCAAAGAAGTGTGGCACCATTTCGGTGGACATCTCACCGACCATCTCGCGCTCAAACTGACCTGTGAATTTAATGAAAGGACGACCGGATAGATCTAGCAGGCATTCGGCACTGGCCTCATCCATGGGGATGGAAAAACCAAAGCGGGCGATGCCACGTTTATCGCCAAGGGCTTGCCTTAAAGCATCACCGATAGCCAGCGCTGTGTCTTCGACGCTGTGGTGATCGTCTATCTCTAGATCGCCATCGACCTTTACATCCATTTTAAAGTTACCATGGGTGGAAATTTGATCCAGCATATGATCGAGAAAACCTATGCCTGTGTCTATTTTACCTCTAGTTTGTGAGTCTAGATCGATAGTCACGCGAATATTAGTCTCTTTGGTGGTGCGCAATACTGTTGCGATACGGTCACGAGTTAGTAGTTGTTCTGCGATCGCATCCCAGTTGAGGTTTTGACGATCATACAGCAGGCCCTTAACCCCCATGGCTTCGGCCAGCCCCATATCTGTGTGGCGATCGCCGATGACGGCAGATAGGGTGAAGTCGACCTTTCCTGTGATTAGATAGTCTTTGACTAAGCCCAGTTTAGGCTTACGGCAGCTGCAGTTTTCATTATCAAAATGTGGGCAGATAAGCACGTCATCAAATTTGACTCCCTGACTTTGTAAAATCTGCATCATCATATTTTGGGGAGCATCGAAGTCATCTTTAGGGAAAGAGGGAGTGCCCAGGCCATCTTGGTTGCTGACCATCACTAGGCGGAAACCGGCAAGCTGCAGTTTAAGCAACGCTGGGATAACTTTGGGCTCAAATACCAGCTTAGCTAGGCTATCGACCTGTTTATCTGTCACCGGCTCTTCAATGATGGTGCCATCACGGTCAATAAATAGAATTTTCTGTTTCATGCTCTTTCCACCTTAAAATAAAATCTTGTTTAACTGTTCTGTTATTGTATTTTTTCTATCTTTAGCTTTCTAGAATAGCTAAAGGCCCGCTGTCATTGGAAGCAGTAGCTTGATGAGGTAATCTGTTTCATTTGTGTTGGTAAAGCTAAAGCGGACACAGTCAGTTAAGCGCGGATCGCTATAGGATCGGGCCACTACACCGTTATTAGCTAAATCTTCTCGCAGAGTGGAATTAGTATCAAGTTGGACTAACACAAAGTTACCATTCGCCGGCAAAACCTTGGCACCGTAGTCTTGTAAGGCATCGCGTAAACGCTCGCCGCATCGCTTTAATTCACTGACTTGTTGCTGCATCAGTTTTATACCTGCTGTGCTTAATGCGGCTGTAGCCAGTTGAGCAACTGGCATTGGCACTGGATAGGGGGCGATAACGCGCATCACCATTTCACAGATATTTGAGTTTGCTAACATGAAACCACAGCGTGCGCCAGCCAGTGCGAAGGCTTTCGACAGGGTCCTGAGCACGACTAAGTTGTCATATTTATCGATAAGATCTGCCACACTATAATCTGGGCAAAATTCGATATAAGCTTCATCGACTACCACCAAAGCATTGGGTAATTGAGCGATAACTTGCTCAATCCTTGCTTTGTCGATAACCGTGCCAGTTGGGTTATTGGGGTTACAGATGAACACCAGTTTAGCCTTCGCAATTTGAGCGGCAATATCTTGTGGCAGCTGATAATCAGTGGTGAGATTTAATGCATTGACACCGACATTAAAGGTCTTGGCACTGATGGCATACATACCATATGTCGGACCGAAGCAGGCAATAGAATCTACGCCAGGAACACAGAAGGTACGAATAAGTAATTCGATGGCTTCATCTGCCCCGCGTCCTGTGATAATGCATTCTTGAGCCACGCCACTGTAGTTACTGTAGGCTGAGATAAGCTCGGGTGGCTGGCACTCAGGATAACGGTTGATATTTTCCATTGTGACATCGGTTAGTAGCGCATTATTAAAGGGAGATTCGTTGGCATTGACCCAGATATGCCCTTTACCACCGATACGTCTCGCCGATTGATAGGGCTGCAGAGTTAATAGTTCAGGACGTGCCAATCGCTGTGCAAGGTTGTCAGTACTATTACTCATTATATCACTTGGACTCATGATGTATTTCCCGCTTGTAAACTGTCTAACCTGATTTTAACTGCATTCTTGTGGGCATCGAGTAGTTCTGCTGCAGCCAAGGTCATGACTGTTTCACCTAGTCCCATCAATCCTTTGGCACTGACTTCTTGAACGGTAAAGCGTCGAGAAAAATCAGCCAGAGACAAGCTGGATACCGCTCGGCTATAACCATAAGTTGGCAGGACATGATTGGTGCCGCTGGCATAATCCCCTACAGATTCTGGTGTATAAGCACCGAGGAATACTGAGCCTGCAGCACGAATAGAGCTTAATAGTTCACGTGGAGCCTCAGTTTGGATGATCAGGTGCTCGGGTCCATATAGATTTGAGACCATTGTCGCTTGTTGCATGTCTGACACCAATAGAGTGCGACTGCATCCTAGTGCAAGCTGGGCTATCTTCTTACGGGGCAGTACTTCGAGTTGGCGAACGAGGGCATGGTTAACCCTATCGGCAAGACTGGCACTGTCGGTCACTAGCATGACCTGAGAGTCGGGGCCGTGTTCAGCTTGGGACAGCAGATCGGCGGCAATAAACTCAGGATTGGCATCTTTGTCAGCAATCAATAAGACTTCTGAGGGGCCAGCTGGCATATCAATACTCACCACACAGCGACTGTCTTGAGACACTAGCCGCTTGGCTTCTGTGACAAAGCGGTTGCCGGGGCCAAATATTTTGTCTACAGCAGGCACAGACTCAGTACCAAATGCCAGTGCGGCGATGGCTTGGGCACCACCGACCTGATAAATTTCTGTGATCCCACACTCTGTTGCAGCATATACTATGGCATCATTGATTGGCGGAGGGCTGATCAATATCCGCTGTTCACAGCCTGCTATTCTCGCTGGCAGGGCCAGCATCATCACAGTCGAAATAAGCGGCGCGGTGCCACCTGGGATATATAGACCCACTTTTTCGATTGCTTCAGTCCTTAATTCACACCGTATTCCGTCTTGAGTCTCGATACTGATAGGCTCAAATTTTTGTGCCTGGTGAAATGATTCGATATTGGCCATGGCTTGAGCGATGGCCTGCTTGATATCCTCATTGACACGAGCGCAAGCTGTTTCAATATCATCGGTCGATAATTTTAGTTCTGTTAAGCTCACACCATCAAACTTTTGACTGTAAGATAAAAGCGCCGCATCTTTCAATGCGAGGACAGTATTGACTATCTCCTTGACGTTTTGCTCTAGGTTATCTTCTGAGACGAGTGGTGAACGACTCAGTGCATTCTTACGCTCAGCTTTGCTTAAATTTTGCCAATTGAGGATCTGCATAGCTTTATTACCCCATCATCTTTTCTATTGGCATGACCAAAATAGAGGTTGCACCAAGTTTTGTCAGCTCTTCCATGGTGTCCCAAAACAAGTCTTCGGTACTTACGACGTGGATGGCGACACGATTGCTATCATCATTGAGAGGCAGTATCGTTGGATTTTCAGCACCTGGTAGTAGGGCTACGATCTGGTCTAAGGTGTCAACTGGCGCATGAAGCAAAATATACTTGCTCTCTTTGGCTCTAACAACCCCATTAATGCGTGACAATATCTTATCAATCAAGGCTTGCTTGTCATAAGTTTGTGTCACGGTAGACTGAATGATGCAGGCTTTTGAACGGTAGATGACCTCTGTTTCATAGAGGCCGTTAGCTTCTAGTGTGGCGCCAGTTGAAACCAGATCACAGATCCCATCAGCCAGACCCGCTCGTGGTGCCACTTCTACTGAGCCCTTGAGCATACAGTCAGTATAAGTGATGCCTTTTTTCTGCATATAGCGGCGCAGCAGGTTAGGATAAGAAGTGGCAATACGAAGACCTTCTAGAGACTGGGCATTTTCATAACTAAACTCATTGGGTACGGCCAAAGAGAGGCGGCAGGTACCAAAATCCAACTCTCTAAGCTTGATACAACGAGAAGGTTTATCGAGTCTTTCACGCTCAATCTGTTCTTCTTCGAGCACGTTTTCACCTATGATCCCTAAATCGACTACGCCGTCCATGACTAAACCTGGAATATCATCATCACGGACACGAAGTAGGTCGATAGGTAAGTTGTCTGAGTGGGCGATGAGGCGTTGCTCGTTGATGTTAAATTTAACACCACAGCTTCTAAGGAGTTTCATTGACTCTTTCGAGAGACGCCCCGACTTTTGAATGGCGATACGTAATCTGTTTGACTCTGACATGATGTACTTCCTATTAAGTTAGATTCTAATATCTGGTTTTATTTTGTTCTTTACTGATTTTTATTTTGATAAATCAGCTAATTAATAACAAAAAACGTTAAAACGAAAAACCCCCAGAATTCCTTCCAGGGGTTTTGATATTTTGAATCAACCGCCAGAAGGAAATAGTTCTTCGGCAGTGAGCTTCCGAAGGCTACCGCATATGATGGTGATGGATAATGTTCAGAAGCTGTATCATATTCTTATCTCTTTCTCTGTGATTTCAATGAGTACTCAGTTTACCCTTAGGCGATGAAAACTGGCATATGTAAAATAATCATTTTTTTTAGTGATTGCAATACCTATTTTACATCAATGAATAATCTTCATCTATATCTTATATCTGAATCAACAAATTAAAGCTTATGTTTTCCATAGTGTCTACCGAGTTCTGGCCGGATGCTATCTGCTCATCTTTCACTGTTATATGCGATTTTGATAAACTTGCATGTTTGTTTACCGATAAAATACCAACTGAGACTTGAAGCATGATGATAATAAGGGATAATGCAGCATCAAGTATGACTACCTAATTTTTACCTGAAAATTGAATGTATTAACTAACAGTAATATCGGCAGATTGATCATCGATAGCCAACAGGTTTTCGATGACGGTGGAGTATTATCTAAGCATATTCGGGGCTATCGGCCTAGAGTGGTGCAAGAGCAGATGGCCGTGGCGGTGAGTAAAGCCATCATTGAGAATACAAATCTCGTTATAGAAGCAGGGACGGGGGTAGGAAAAACCTTTGCTTATTTGATCCCCGCGCTTTTGAGTGGTAAACAGATTATTGTCAGTACTGGCAGTAAAAATCTACAGGAGCAGTTATTTTTTAAAGATCTTCCCACCTTGTTGAAAATGCTAAATATCTCGCCTAAAGTTGCACTGTTAAAAGGCCGCAGTAATTATCTTTGTCAAGATTTGTTAAATAAGCAGTTAGAAGGCTGTGATTCCCTCTTGCCTAAGGTGCTAGACGATCTGCTAAGGATCAATCAATGGGCGGGTCAGACTCTAGATGGTGATTTGGGAGGCTTGACATCAGTATCTGAAAATGCCGAAGCATTAACCCTTATCGCCAGTAGTCGGGAAACATGTACCGGGAAAAAATGTCCCCATTATGATGTTTGTTTTACCCGCAAGGCTCGAGTAAGAGCCATGGATGCCAAGATAATAGTGGTCAATCATCATCTATTCTTTGCTGATAGAGTACTTAAAGATACTGGATTTGCCGAGTTATTGCCCGACTCGGATGTGGTGATATTTGATGAGGCTCATCTATTGCCAGATATTGCCATTACCTATTTTGGTCAACAAATTTCAACCAGAAGTTTTAATGTGTTATTTAATCAGATACTAGCGATTTATCGCTTGGAGTTAAGGGATACACCGCAACTCCAAGCGTTGGCATCTGGCTGTGATAGTCTTTTGAATGATTGGCATAATCAGTTGTTTGCTCGTGGTGAGTCAGACTGGCGTATTTTGATGGGTAACAAAGATTTGTCGAAACTGTCTTGGAATCTGTTACAAGAACTTGAGTCATTAGCATCCTTGCTCTTAAATCATGTAGGCAGAAGCGAAGCGTTAGATGAAACACTAGAGAAACTCAAAGTGTTGATTAATAAATTGACCTTATTTTTCCAGTGTGAAAATAACCAAGCGGCTTATAGTGTTGACTTAGGACATAGGTACTGCATTCTTAGGATCTCGCCGATCAATGTTGCAAAAGAGTGTCGACATCTTTTCGACAATCAAACGACTTGGGTTTTCACTTCGGCGACACTGCAAGTTAATCGGGACTTAAGCCTATTTACTAAGGGATTAGGCATAGATAAAAGTCAGCAGATCATATTAGACAGCCCCTTCGACTATCGAGCCAATGCCTTGTTGTGTGTGCCACGTCATCTTTCTAAAGTGAGTCATCATGAGGCAGCTGTGAGCGAGTTAATTAATGTATCGGTGAAGGCCATCAACGCGGCAAAGGGAAGAACTTTCATCTTGTTCACTAGTCACCGTATGATGAATGCCGTAGCAGTTCGCCTTCAAAGTCAAATTGATTATCCTTTGTTAGTTCAGGGTCAAGGAAGTAAACAGAGTCTGATGAAAAAATTCAGGCAGTTGGGTAACGCCGTATTGCTGGGAACGGGTGCATTTTGGGAGGGGGTCGATGTTCGTGGCAGACTGCTCAGCTGTGTCATCATTGACAAGCTACCCTTTGTGTCACCCAATGATACCTTATATAGAGCCAGAGCTGAGAATGTCTCTCGAAATGGACAAGATCCTTTTACCAGTGTCTCTCTGCCACAGGCCGTTATTTCGTTGAGTCAAGGCGTTGGTCGTCTGATCCGAGATGAAAGAGACAAGGGAGTATTGATCTTGTGTGATAACCGTATCGTGAACCGAGAGTATGGTGAGGCATTTTTAAACTCTCTTCCTCCCATGAGCCGTACGCGTGACATGGATAAAGTTGTAGACTTTTTACAGCAGATAAAATAGCTCGTCTCGGCGATCATAAGCAAAAAGGCTTATTTAAATTTCATTATTTATCTGAATATCCGAATATCCGAATATCCGAACGTTTATATAGAAACGACTATTGCGATGATTTTAATTTTTAGCCGCGAAATAGAGGTTTAATGGATTAATTTAAATCTTAACCACCGACAAGTGAATATCACATAGGTTATAATGGCCAATCTTAACGTCACCTCATTGTTCATTGAATTACTTGTGTTCATTGGGGTGTGACTTTAGCCTTATTTTTTGTGGTAAGAAATGACAGATATACAGAAAACCTCCGCTGAGCTCACCATACTCTCGCTAGACACCTGCACTGAATCTTGTTCTGCGTCTTTGGTGAGCAACGGCAAGATATATCATGAATTGGCGGTAGTGCCACGTGAACACAGTCAGCGTATCTTGCCTATGATAGACAGTGTCTTATCTCAAGCCAATATTAAGATAGCCGATGTGGATCTTATTGCCTATGGTCGTGGGCCAGGCAGTTTCACTGGGATCCGGATTTGTACCAGCATGACCCAAGGATTGGCATTAGGGCAAGATATCCCTGTAATTGGTATATCAAGCCTGCAAACCATGGCTCAAACCGTATTTGACGATCAAGGAGGCGAGCAGATTATTACTGCTATCGATGCTAGAATGGGAGAGGTCTACTGGGGCCAATTTGTAATTATTGACGGTATCGCACAGCCTGTATGTTCTGAAGTGGTTATCGCTCCAGATTTAGTGACCCTAGCGCCAAATACCCATGGCACTCTCCTAGCCACTGGTACTGGATTTGACACCTATCCTCAACTACTCGAGTTATCAAAAGAGTTAGTGCCTGCTGATAATATTAAATTTCCCGATGCTAAATCTATGTTAGCACTGGCAAAACAAGGTTATACTCAAGGACTGACGACTTCAGTAGATGAACTAGCACCTGTATATGTACGAGATACAGTAACCTGGAAAAAATTACCGGGACGTGAATAGGACTTATGCTTGCAGCTAAGATAAGCTTAATTAATAGCCATTGATGAAAATACCAGTGGCCCAAGAAGGAGAGTCGATATAATGCAAATTCAAACCAACCATTCTAACGTACTCAAGTCTAGGATCTCAAATATCGCACTGACCCCTATCGATGCCTATGCTTTTAACCTTCGAGTCCAATTAAGCTTCAAATTAGTATGTCAGTAACGGGTGTCCCTGGTCGGTGGCGGTTTTTAGCTGAATTGTTAATCGCTTTTATCATTACACGCTTGCCTTTTATCAGCGTCCCTTTTAAATGGCTCGAAAGTTATTTTCATGAACTTTCTCACGGCTTAGCCACTTTATTAACCGGTGGTTCAGTAAGCCATATTCAGCTTTTCCCTAACGGTGCAGGACTGTGCTTTAGTCAAGGTGGTTGGTCTGTCGCTATCGGCTTTAGCGGCTATTTTGGTGCCGCGCTTTGGGGCTATTTAATTTTTATTCTTGCGACTTGGCCCAAGGGGATTAGAGTGAGTTTTGCTTTCTTGGGGGGGGCGGTTATATTGACCACATTATTGTGGGGACGAGATTTACTGACTATCTCGATTTTAGCCAGTCTTGCCGTGCTATTTTTGCTGCCACTTAAGTTAAATAAAAACCGCTTTATGGGCAGTGGCCTAAGGATCATGGCCTTAATGATAATGTTAAATGCTTTGGCAAGTCCGACCTTTTTGCTTGGTCTCAATGGGGAAGGTGATGCCGCCATGTTGGCCGGTACAACCTGGATCCCAGCTTGGATTTGGGTGTCAATTTGGCTGGTGTTCAGTGCTTGTATGATTTTTCTTTGCTGGCAACGAGTTTCCCGCTCTGCTGCTAAAATCGCTAAATCAGTCTAGTTCATTTGTTTTTTTATTAAACCCCCTCCATTATTCAGCCTATGAGCTTATTAATGGTCGGGTAAGTCTGCTTGGTTTTTGAGCTAACTGCTGATAGATTAGGTAAGTCTAATTGATTAATTAAAGGGAAGAAAAATGAGAAATAATATGTTTGTGGCAGGCATAATTGTCGGTGTCACGCTGAGCTTCAATGCCTTGGCTCACTCTGATGGCCACGGGATCACCAGTTTACAACAAGTAATAGACAGCGATTTTAGACAAGATAAAAATATCAGTCGAGATGAGTTTCGTCATCCATTAAAGACCCTTAATTTTTTTGACATTAAACCAAACAATACCGTTGTCGAACTCTGGCCTGGGGGAGGTTGGTATGCAGAAATATTAGCCCCATACCTAGCTGCTGATGGTCAGTATATTGCTGGTAATTTCGATACCAACCCCACCGATAAGAATAAGCGTGAAGGTTATCGAGCCAAAACCGGTAAGAAGTTTGAAACCTGGCTGCTAGATAATCGGGATCAGTTAGGTAAAGCGACAACAGTGACATTCGATCCACCGACACATTATTCATTGGGAGCCGATGCCAGTGTTGATGCGGTACTGACATTTAGAAACTTACATAACTGGGCCATGAAAAATCAATTACAGCCAGCGTTTGAGTCGGTGTATAAGGTGCTTAAGTCTGGTGGAACCTTTGGTGTAGTGGAGCATAGAGCCAATGTGGGTATGGGGGCGAAAACGGGTTATATAGATGAAGATAAAGTGATCGAGTTGGCCGAAAAAATTGGCTTTACTTTAGTCGCTAGATCTGAAATTAATGCCAACAATAAAGACAGTAAAGACTACCCTAAAGGGGTATGGACCTTACCTCCTAGCTTAGCTTTAGGTGATCTTAATAGAGAAAAATATATTGCCATAGGTGAGAGCGATCGCATGACGCTAAAGTTTATTAAAAGCAGTTAATAATGAACTGACGTTTTAAGTGAATTATGGCACTTTTCGCCCCATTTAAATGGGGCGTTTTAACAAGTGAAATCACATTGAGGTCTTATGCAGCATGCTTGTGATAAAGGAAATGAGGTCCAGATCCAGTTACCTCATATACGGTTATCTGGACGGCGTTGGGGGAGTTCAGATAAGCCCTTATTGTTAGCCCTGCATGGCTGGTTGGATAATGCCAACAGTTTCGAGCCTTTGGCACAATTCCTCCCCCAATATCAGATCTTGGCAATCGATTGGCCTGGACACGGTCATTCTGAGCACAGACCGGGACACTATCCTTTACACTGGGTAGACTATCTTTATGATCTGGAATTATTGATCAACACGCTTAAGCAAGAGGAAACACTCGAAGGGATCATTGGCCATTCTTTAGGGGGTATCGTCGCCGCAGCATATACCGCAGCCTTTCCTCATCGAGTCGAAAAGTTAGTATTACTAGAAGCCATCAGTCCATTATTTGAATCGGCCTCTAAAAATAACCAGAGACTAAAAAATAGCTTTGCCAGTCACCTTCGTTTGGCTAATAAGAGAGTGAACACTGCGGCAGTGTATGACTCGATTGAACTTGCAGTTAAGGCTAGGGCTAAGTTGACTGGACTTGATGAGTTTTGGTGTCGATTGTTAGTTGATAGAAATATGCAAAAAGATGGTACAGGTGTTAGCTGGCGTAGCGATCCTAGGCTTAAATTAGACTCTCCGTTGAGATTGACTTTTGAACAGGTGGATACTTTGATGACAGATCACAGCACAGAGACACTCTTGATCACCGCCGAAGGGGGTTATGAACAGCTCAATAATTTACTGCCTAAGGCCAAATTCTGGTTCAATAAGTTGTCTTGTGTTCAGTTAGGCGGCGATCATCATCTGCATATGGGCAACGCTAAAGAGGTAGCCCATACTATCAGTGCTTTTATGTCTGAAGGGCTAAAAATGAGATAAAGAAAAATGGGGCTAGGTTTTTTAGTTTATTTATGTGATGATAATCACGATTAAAACACTTGTATTAAACTGGCGTTTATTAGAATAACAATTAAATGTTGATTTACCTTCTGGTTAACAATCTATTTATAAGTTATAAGCCAATAGGTTTATATTCACTGTATGTGGAGATTTAGGAGAGTTTTGTGGAACAAATTTGGATTGATAATTTACCGGATGATGTACCCTCTGAGATCGACGTTGAACAGTACGAGTCACTTGTTGATATGTTTGAGATTTCAGTATCGAAATTTGCCGATCAGCCTGCTTTCGTTAACATGGGTGCGACCTTAACCTATCGTAAATTGGAAGAGCGTAGCCGGGCTTTTGCGGCTTACCTACAAAATGAGCTTAAGCTAGAGAAAGGCGATAGGGTGGCTATTATGATACCAAACCTATTGCAATATCCCATTGCCTTGTTTGGGGTATTACGCGCCGGTATGGTGGTGGTCAATGTTAATCCTCTTTACACACCGAGAGAATTGAAACATCAACTGAATGATTCGGGTGCTAAGGCCATCGTTGTTGTGTCTAACTTTGCTCACATTCTGGAAAAAGTGGTTGAACAGACACCGATAGAGAGTGTCATTCTAACCGGACTCGGTGACCTTCTCAGTGCTCCGAAACGTACCTTAGTGAACTTTGTTGTCAAATATATCAAGAAGATGGTGCCGAAATACCATCTTCCACACGCGATCTCAATGAGAAAATCTTTAAGCCGCGGGCGTCGCTTACAATATGTAAAACCTAAACTGGGAAAATCAGATCTGGCCTTCTTACAATATACCGGTGGCACAACAGGAGTATCTAAGGGGGCCATGTTGACTCACGGTAATGTGGTTAGTAACTTGCTACAGGCCAATGCGGCTTATTCTCCTATGCTTAACGAAGGCAAAGAGTTTGTCGTGACCGCACTTCCGCTTTATCATATTTTTGCATTAACGGTAAATTGTCTGCTGTTTATGCACAAAGGTGCGAATAACCTACTGATCACTAATCCCAGAGATATACCCGCTTTTATCGGTGAATTAAAGAAACATCCTTATACTGCAATTACTGGTGTGAATACCCTGTTTAACGCCTTGGTTAACTCTGAAGAATTTAAACAACTGGATTTTTCAAAACTGAAATTGTCTATCGGTGGTGGCATGGCGGTACAACGTGTTGTCGCTGAGAAATGGGAGGCAATCACTAAGAATAGACTATTAGAAGGCTATGGTTTAACAGAAGCTTCACCTTTAGTGGCCTGTTGTCCCTATAATCTTGAAAGTTACAATGGAGCCATTGGTTTTCCCGTTGCTATGACCGATATTCAGGTTCGTGATGATGATGGCAAGGTCTTGGCTCAGGGAGAAATTGGAGAGCTGTTTGCTAAGGGGCCACAAATTATGTTGGGTTATTGGCAGCGTCCGGAAGAGACAGCCAGAGTTATAGATAAACAAGGTTATTTGGCCACCGGTGATATAGGCTATATGGACGAGCAAGGTTTTTTCTATATAGTTGACCGTAAGAAAGACATGATTTTAGTGTCTGGTTTTAATGTATTTCCCAATGAAGTCGAAGAAGTGGTCTCCATGCATTCTGGGGTAGTTGAAGTTGCTGCCGTAGGGGTTCCTAATGATATTTCAGGTGAAACAGTGAAGGTATTTGTAGTACCAAATGATAAATCTTTAAGCGAACGAGATATCATTGACCATTGCCGGCTGCATTTAACGGGATATAAAGTGCCTAAGCTGGTAGAATTCAGAGATGAGCTACCGAAATCTAACGTAGGTAAGATCTTACGTAGAGAGTTAAGGGATGAGGTTAAGTCAGCTTAATCTTGTCAACGATACCTTTTTTCTTTAAGCCGGCGATATGCCGGCTTTATTTTGGATATAACAGAATCTTTGGAGAAGACCTTGTTGGCGTTTGAATATATAAAGGACGATGCGAGCTTAACTGCACTCGTATCGCAATATCGAAAAAGTGATCTATTGGTATTGGATACCGAGTTTGTTCGCACCCGCACTTTTTATGCGCGTTTAGGTTTAATACAGGCCTATGATGGCAAGACATTAGCTTTGATTGATCCAGTGGCCGTCAATAATTCATCTGAGTTTTGGAGTTTGCTGACAGAGCCTAGTATTACTACAGTGCTGCATTCATGCAGTGAAGACCTCGAGGTTTTTGCCCGTAACGGCAATTGCCAACCATGTAACCTGTTCGATAGTCAGATCGCTGCGGCCCTGTGTGGTTTTGGTCATGGACTTGGTTATGCTAAGTTAGTTGAACAAACATTAGATATTAGCTTAGATAAAGGGGAGTCACGTACTGATTGGATGAAGCGTCCTTTGAGTGATGCTCAGCTTAACTATGCCGCTAATGATGTTTATTATCTTTATAATCTTTATCCTCAATTACTCGAAAAATTACAAGAACAGGGACGTTTAACTTGGGTGTTTGAGGAAGGGAAGCGAATGATCTGTGGTCGGTTGACGCCGCTGGATCCGGATCAAGCATACCTTAAAGTTAAGAATGCCTTCCAATTGAGCCCCATCCAGCTAGCCTATCTTAAGGTGCTGGCTCGATGGCGCTTGAGTAAAGCCATCACGCGTGATTTAGCGGTGGGCTTTGTGGTTAAAGATCATGCCTTGATAGGTTTATCCAAAAAACAGCCAAAAACTAGCCAAGATCTTTATAATATGATCGAGCTTACCGAGCAGGAAAAGCGCATTCACGGCAAGGACCTTTTAGCCTTACTGAAAACTGCCGATGTGGATAATCCGCCTAAGTCAATTGATGTTATTGCTTTAAAAACGGGTTATAAAAGTTCATTTAAAGCGATAAAGAACTGTCTGGTCAATCTATCTGAGCTGCAACAGGTTCCTATCGAATTATTGGGATCTAAACGTTATATTCACGGGTATTTACACTGGTTATGGAATGGTAAAACCGGTGAGTTGCCATTATTATTGACTGGTTGGCGTAAAGAGTTGGTTGAGTCGGCATTGGCTGAGCTTAAGCTTGCGAGGAGTATTTAGTAAGCTAACAATATATATATAAATCGCAGTATCAGACAGATACTGCGATTTTTCGCTATTGATTCGTGAGTACAATTATTTTTCCGGTAAGGTCACATTCAGTTCAAGTACCGAGAGCTGGTCATCATTTTGATCCAACTGCACGGATATCTGATCTGTGTCTACCTGCACATATTTGCGAATGACCTCGATAATTTCTTGCTTCATCTGAGGGAAGTAATCAGGCGCATCACGCTCGCCTCGTTGATGGGCAACGATGATCTGTAAGCGCTCTTTAGCTGTTGATGCCGTATTGGATTTCTTTTTAGTTTTGAAATAATCGAGTAAAGACATAATTAGTTCCCAAATATCCTTTTTAAGAAACCTTTCTTCTGCTCGGTGATGAAACGAAGAGGGAGCTCCTGACCCAGTAAGCGATTGACACTGTCGGTGTAGGCTTTTCCTGCATCACTTTCTTGATCTAAGATCACCGGTACACCAGAGTTTGATGCTTTCAATACCGCTTGCGATTCAGGGATCACACCAATAAGAGGGATTGCTAGGATTTCTTCTACATCTTCGACACTAAGCATCTCTCCAGATGAGACTCTACTGGGTGAATAACGGGTAAGTAACAAATACTCTTTAACTGGTTCCAGCCCCTCTTCCGCGCGTTTAGATTTACTCTGTAGCATGCCTAAAATACGGTCAGAATCTCTTACCGAGCTGACTTCTGGGTTAGTTGTGACTATGGCTATATCTGCAAAATAGAGTGCCATCATGGCACCGGTTTCAATACCTGCGGGTGAATCACAGATAATATACTCGAAATCTTTAGCTAGATCTTGCAGAACCCTACCCACGCCTTCTTTGGTTAATGCATCTTTATCACGGGTTTGGGATGCTGGAAGTATATAGAGTTGCGCACAGCGTTTATCTTTAATTAAGGTTTGGCTGAGATTCGCCTCACCATTGATGACATTAACGAAGTCATATACCACACGACGTTCGCAGCCCATAATGAGATCTAAGTTACGTAGTCCAATGTCGAAATCGACAACGACAGTTTTATGTCCTTTCAATGCCAAACCAGTAGCAATAGCAGCACTGGAAGTTGTTTTACCCACGCCGCCTTTACCTGAGGTGACAACAATAATTTGCGCCATGTGTGCTTCTATCCTTATTTCTGTCTTTTAAAGTGGTAAAGGCTCGATGGTGAGCGATTCACCATCGAGTCGAATGCAACCACTTTTCGTTGTACTATTTGCTTGAATATTTTCTGCTAGCCAATATTGGCCCGCGATGGAAACCAGTTCAGCATCGATGGATTTTGCGATTATGACCGCATGTTTATCACCCGCAGCCCCAGCCATAGCCTTACCACGAAGAGGGCCGTAAACATGAATGCTGCCATCAGCGATAACTTCAGCACCATTACCAACAGTACCCACGACGATCAGATCGCTATTTTTAGCATAAATCTGTTGTCCGGAACGGACATTCTGTTTCACTATTTTAGTGGTCTTAGGCAGTGGTGGCTCTGCTTTAACTTGCTTGCCGGATTTGATCAGTGCCAAACCTAATTTTTTAGCTTGAGTTGCTACTTGTGAGATCGCGCCCGTGATGCCAACAATGACCAGTTGTCTTGATATGAGCAGGTCTTTGAGTGTGGCAAGGTTATAATTAGGATCAGTGATGGCGCTAAGATTGACAACCAAAGGGGCACCAATAAAAAACTGTGGGGCAATAGCTAATTTACTATCTAACTCTGCTGTGACTTTTTCCAGATCAAAATGATTGATATGAAGCACAGAAAGGGTAAAAGAGGAGCCTTTTAATTCTAGGCTGGGTTTCTGCATTTCGATATAGCTCTTCATAAATAACCAGCATCGTCGCTGATATGCATTATATTCTGAATCAACATGTTATAGTGTGGGCCTGTAACTGGCAAGTTGAATAGTTGGAAAGTTTAAAGTATATGATTTGTGCTGTATATAAGAGTCGCCTTAAGGCCGACAGTTACCTTTTTGTTGAGAAACGTGATGATTTTGAGCGTGTCCCAGAGGCCTTATTGGAGATGTTTGGTTCTCCAACCTTAGTGATGATGTTACCTCTGTCAAAAAGAGATCATTTAGGTTTTGCTGATATCAATAAAGTAAAAAGCGAACTGGTTAAAAAAGGTTATTATTTACAACTCCCCCCACCGCAGGTGAACTTACTCGAAGAGCATAAGAAAGAGATCGGCTACAGCGGTAAATAGCTGGGTGTGATCACGCATTTCATAAAAAATAACTATTCAATTCAAATTTTAATTTGTTTGTGGCTTGATGGAACAGAGTCAGTGGCGAAGCTTTTAGCATTATTGAGTTATTGTAATATTTAAATAAAAATATTGAAAGTATACTCTTACTGAGAAGGCATTGGGCCATTGGAAATCGCCTGACAAGGGATGTTATAGTGCTAAAAAAATCTTGTGTGTGTTTAGTATCATTACTGTTAATAATGACATCACCAAAAATGTTGGCCAGTGAGTCAATGAATATCAGTAGTTTTAATGAATATTTGTCTCAATTAAAACTAGAAGCTATGGCATTAGGTATTGATAAGACCACAATAAAAACGGCTTTTTCTAAGATTAAACGTTTTAAACAATTGGACAGTCCAATACCAGAGGTCAGTTCTCCTAAGTCTCTTGAGACACATTTTCCGAACACCGTCACAACTGTGAATATCATCACAGCTCGTGCTTTTTTTAAAGATCATAAGGAAGAGCTGCAAACTTTGGGTGAAAAGTATGGGATTCAGCCAAGGTTTATTGTCGCTCTGTGGGGCATTAAATCAAATTATGGCGCTTATTTAATTAATTATCCTGTGCTTTCTGTTACCGCTTCTTTAGCTTTTGAAAATCAAGACTCCTCTTATAGAAATGAAGTATTTGCTGCTTTAGAAATCCTTGCGCAAGGACGTATTGCTTTTGATGATCTGAGAGGGTCGAGAACTGGCAACATGGGACTAATACAGTTCACCCCCAGTATGTTTCTTGACTATGCTCAAGATGGTAACGGAGATGGTAAAAAAGACATATGGAATAATAGTTTAGATGCAATAGCCTCTATTGCGGCTTTTATCGAGCACACCGGCTGGAAAGATCAAGAAACATGGGGGAGACAAGTTAGAGTCCCCAAAAGTTTCGATACAGAACTCGCGTCGCTATCGGTGAGGAAGACATTCTCACAGTGGTCAAGTTTGGGGCTTACCCGTTTCGATGGTAGTACACTTCCGAAACGGGATGACATGTTAGTGTCTCTTATTATGCCCGATGGTCCTTCGGGTCGACAATACCTGATTTATGACAATTACCGCTCATTATTGGCGTGGGATCCCTTCGATTATTTTGCTCTTTCTGTGACTTACTTGTCAGAAAAATTAAAGTATCCTCCTATTAAATAATTTCTCTTATGGTCTCAAGTGAATATAGTTGAGAACCATTAACTTCATTGAATGTGTCAACTAGTGTAAAATAGTCCGTGAACATCGTCTTTTTATAGAATTGAAAAATGGTATTTTGGGAAAAAAAAACGTTAGCTGAAATGAGTCTCTCTGAATGGGAGTCATTGTGTGATGGTTGTGGTAAGTGTTGTTTGAATAAAATTATTGATGATGATACCGAAGAACTCTATTACACCAATGCAGCATGTAAGCTGTTAGATAGTCATCATAGTCATTGTCTTCATTATTCACATAGATTTGATTATGTGCCTTCATGTACTCAAGTGACCATGAACAATGTCGCTGAGTTGACCTGGTTACCGGATAGTTGCGCCTATCGACGGTTATTTTTAGGTAAGTCATTGCCAAGTTGGCACCCTTTAATCACAGGATCTAAAACCGAAATGCATCAAAATGACATGTCGACACAAGATAAAGTGACCTGTGAGACCAGAGTTAAATACTTGGAAAATCATATCGTACTCTGGCCATTAAGGGATCTTGATTAGTCTTTGTTTTGGGTTGCTGCTAATGCTGGAATAGAGAAGATGACTAGGGCTAACAGGTAAACAGTGAAGACCCCAATCATGTATTGTCCCATAGTGATCCCCATCATTTCCCAGGGAACATCACTGCACATGCCCGTGGGGAGGAAAGTTGCAGGCATCCACTCATGCAGTGGCATCCAGGTTGGAAATTCTGGTAAGAAAGAACAAGTTGCAAAAGGTGAAGGGTTGGTCTGCATATTAACCAGCTCAACTGCAAGTTTTAATCCCCAGCTGGCGCTTACTCCCCAGCTAATCATGGCTACTAGTCGAATAAAACGAATTTTATAACCGATAATGCCGATCAACCCCGCAGCTAGAATGCCAAAAATGGCGAGTCTCTGATAGACACATATTACGCAAGGATCTAATTTCAATACATATTGGAAAAAAAGTGCGCATAAAATGAGTCCTAAAGCTGTGCCAGCTAAAATAAGCCAAGCAAGGCGAGATTGAGCGAATTTAGTCATAGAGTTCAAATGATATTCTCCGTAATAGGTTTTTATTTTTCCATAGTAAAATAAAATTGAAACCACATAAAGAGTGGTAAATGAGCTAATGAAAAACGCCCATGAAGGGCGTTTTTAGGATTGTAGCAGCTAAAAGTTCAGTTTCAGCTCTAATTTAATGACTTGTCACAGTCCCCATCGCTTCTGCCACTGTGTGATGAATGAGTATGCCTGAGTCATAGAAGTACTGAGTCATGTACTCTAGTGCACCGAACTGAATGGCTGCCACGCCTACAATTGATAAAACTATGGTGTACGGAAGAGCCATCCATACCATACTCCCATATGAAAGGCGTACGAGTGGAGCGATTGCTGAGGTTAATAAGAACAAGAAGGCTGCCTGGCCGTTTGGTGTGGCAACCGATGGCAGATTAGTACCAGTATTCACCGCAACGGCTAATAGGTCGAACTGGTCGCGGGTGATCTGTCCATTGAGTAGGACGGTCTTGAGTTCATTAATATAGACGGTGCCGACAAAGACATTATCGCTAACCATAGAGAGCAGCCCGTTCGCAATGTAGAAGATGACCAACTGAGTATTGCCTTCATAACTCAATGCCCATTGAATTACCGGTGCGAATAGTTGTTGATCGATAATGACACCGACAATGGCAAAGAATACCGCCAATAGCGCGGTAAAAGGCAGGGCTTCTTCGAAAGCCTTTCCTAATGCATGTTCATTAGTGACACCATTAAACGCCGTGGCAAGAATGATGACAGAAAGGCCGATTAAACCGACAGAGGCCAAGTGTAGTGCAAGGCCTAACACTAACCAGACACCGATAATGGCTTGAATGATCAGTTTCACCTTGTCATGTGTAGTACGGTTAGCATCTTCATAGGCATCATAATCGGACAGTATTTTATGTATTGCTTCGGGAAGTTGTGCGCCGTAGCTAAAGACCTTAAACTTTTCGACGAGGTAACAGGTTGTAAGGCCTGCTATGAAGGCTGGAACCGTTACCGGGGCCATACGTAAAGCGAATTCGGCAAACTGCCAGTTGGCTTGTGCAGCGATGATCAAATTTTGAGGTTCTCCGACCATAGTACAGACACCACCGAGTGCTGTACCCACACCTGCATGCATCAATAAGTTACGTAGGAAACCTCGGAAGGCTTCTAATTCATCTTCACACAGTTGGCCATGATTTTCATCTGTATGGTCATGATCCTCTGAGAAGGACTTACCCGATGCAACCTTATGGTAGATAGAGTAGAAGCCGACAGCGACAGCTATAATAACGGCAATAACCGTTAACGCATCGAGAAAGGCTGATAACAAGGCAGAGGTAAAGCAGAACAGCAAAGATACCGCTATTTTAGATCGCACCTTAGTGATCATTTTAGTGAAGGCAAACAGCAGTAACTGTTTCATAAAATAGATACCTGCCACCATAAATATCAGCAGCAAGAGCACTTCAAGATTTGCCTCTATCTCATGTAATACTTGATTGGGTGAGGTCATACCAATGGCCACGGCCTGAATGGCTAATAAGCCACCAGGCTGCAGAGGGTAACACTTTAATGCCATGCCTAAGGTAAATATGAACTCGATGACCAGTAACCAACCAGCGACAAAGGGGTTAAAATAGAAAATTATTGGATTTATTATTAAAAAAGATATAATCGCGATTTTGAACCACTTGGGGGAATTTCCCAAGAAGTTATCAATAAACGCCTGACGCATTGTCACAGGCATGGCACCCTCTCAAATTGGTTGATATAATTGTAAGTAAGAAAACTACAGTTTTATTGGAATCGCTTCAGTTTAGCGCAAAGAAACCATTAGTTTAATACCTTAAGTGACATCTAATGCTTATAAAGCGTAAAAAAGCTTAAAAAAACTGTGAAATCAGATCTGAATGGCAAAAATGGCTAAAAGTAGTGTTTAGAAAGGTTTTTTGAGATGAAAACTTTGATCTTCACCACTATTACCTTATATGAGGTTCCCATTTTCCGTCGCTCTGGTATGATCAGCACTTAAAATAACACCAACTAGAGTGGGAAATAGCCTGATGACCATTGCCCAAAAAGCTCCTTTAACTTCAAAAAATTCAGGGATCATTGAGGCTAAAGGGCCAGCGAGTTTTGCTGAAAAATACATTGTCCGATCAATTTGGGAAGATAAGTTTCCACCAGGTACTATTTTGCCTGCAGAGCGTGAGCTTTCTGAGTTAATCGGTGTTACACGAACAACACTAAGGGAAGTACTTCAGCGATTGGCCAGAGATGGTTGGCTGACGATTCAACACGGTAAGCCAACACGAGTCAACGACATTTGGGAGACTTCGGGGCTCAATGTACTTGAAACTATAGCGGATCTCAATCCAGCGGGTGAGCCTGTATTATTGGAACAGTTACTCTCGGCTAGAACGAATATCAGTGCCATCTATTTTAAAGGGGCAGTGCGCCATAACCCCGATAAAGTACTACAAGCCTTGGAGTTGATTTCAAGTTTAGATGATGATCCTCAAGCTTATGTCGATTTTGATTATCAGTTGCATCATACTTTAGCGTTAAATTCAGGTAATCCTCTTTATGTGCTGATCCTCAATGGATTTAAAGGACTCTATAGTCGAGTCGGTAAAGATTATTTTACGATTCCTAAAGCTCGTGAACTGGCGTTTGAGTTTTATGAAGGACTAAGACAACTTGCTGCAAGTAACAACCACAATGCGATACCTGATTTGATGCGCAGTTATGGTATTGATAGCGGTAAGGTATGGCAGCGATTTAAAAATAGTCCGGATCAAATCGTCGACTAAAATGTGGCGGGGAATAATGATTTAGCCTTTATTTACCTTGAATGACTCGAAACCCGCTTCATATGAAGCGAGTTTATTATAGGGATAAACAAGGTTAAAGCGCTAAATTTCAAGGTTTGATTAGACGAAGCGCTAATCGATATCGAAGTTATAATAGATATCTAATGATTGTTCTATGGTGCCTGATACTAATTCTAAGTAGAGCTGAGATAATAAGTAATACCTTACTGTAACCTCATAACCGGGATTGAAGACGCCATAACCGTACTTGACCATCAGGTCTTCACCGATAAAACCACTGATAGCTACACGTCCATCATCATTCGCATCGAGTTGAACATTTGAGAATCCGAGCTTTTCAATTAATCCGGTCGCCGAGTCACTGATATTGTTAACGGCACCTCCGCCGACTTGGTTACTTAAGGTTAATGCGGCTCCCAATATCAAACCACTGCTTTGTCCGTTATCATTGTTGCGAAACCCAGTGCCCTTGATGATGTATGAAATAATTTCAGCTTGCTCTTTGGTTGGGGTCGAAAATAAGGTCACAATAGGCTTGAGTGGTGTGCCAGTTATTCTTACTCCAGCCACGACATCTTCATCTTTGATTTCTCTTACTGCCTCGATATTCAGGTTCGGTAACTTTATTGGCCCAATAAATTGTACCTCTCCGGTGTTAATCTTTAAGGTTTGTCCCATGAACCTATATTCTCCATCAACGACACGTATATCTCCGTAGAGTAATGCCGGCTTAAATGCTTCTTGTTTTAACTCTAAGACACCTGTCAGTTTACCTCTTAGTCCCATGCCATCGATTCTTAATTCATCTGCGAGCTGGATTGTGATGTTTGATGTGACAGTTAGGGGGTGTTGATTGAGTTTCCCAGAGCGCATACTGTCGTTGAATACCACATCTTTAGATACTTCCACACCTCCTTCTGTCAGTTGAACTATTTTTATATGACCAGAGGGCACGTCGATTAGCCCTTTTATATTGAAATGATCTTTATTGAAAATAAATTCAAGATCGGGTGAGACATTAATGATGGCCAGCGGAGGTTGTATGATGGCTAAGTCTTTTCCTTTAATTTTAATATTGCTATTGAGCGCACCTGTGCTCCAGTCCATGTTGCCTATCAGTTTGGCCTGACCTTCTCCCATTTCCCAGGTCCCGTCGAGTTGGGCGCGTTGACCTGATAGGGATGCTGTGAGCTTAATATTTTCAAGTAACGTTGGATTCGATGTGGCTAGCAGCTTACCTTCTAGCAGTAGTATCTCACCTGATATACTAGGCTTGTCTAATGTACCCGCTATTTTTAATTCGCCAGATATATAGCCTTGTATGATTTCGAGTTGAGGTAAAAATTTGGCCAATGCATTGAGTTTTATTTGATGTAATTTTGTATAGCCAGAGAGTGTTCTATCTGGAGTCACTGCGATATCTAATTTTGCTTCCCAGCTCGCAATATCCTGTGAATCGAATCGTAATTCAGTTGATAATATTTTTTCATCTAATGAGGCGTGTAGAGAGAGGATATTATAACCTATATTAATATTTCGCTGGTTATTTTTAAGACTGAAACTGCCTGGTTCAAAATCAAGGCTAAAGCCACCTTGAGGTTTAGCATTGTTAGCCCATATTAGGTGTGAAGATAAATTTACAGGTGCTTGCCATACTAGGTTATCGGGCAAGAATGGGGCTAATATAGCACCTAAATCCCCTTGGAATGTGACACTGGTATCGCCATTATTGCCTAGTTCTGCCTGATCATCGAGACAAAGTTTTCCATTGATATTGATCCAACAAAACGTGCTGAGTAAGCCCGTCTGACTTAGATTGTCCCAAGATACATTAAAAGGCGCTTCCAACTCCCAGTCACCGATGAGAGAACTAAAGCTTAACTTTCTCACTTCGGTGACTAATTGTTCAGTTTCTGTATCGAGATTTGAGTATATCTGTGTATCGATTCTATGCTTACCCGAGGTCTGTAAGTTGAGTGTTTGGTTCAGCTGATCTCCCTTAAGATTCAAAGTAATGGCGTCGAGTTTTAGGCCGTTATACTGAAATATTCCTGTATCTAGCGATAGAGTAAATTCTTGTTTATCCAGCGGATGGTAGACACCTTGTATCTGGGCTTGATCTAGCTTGAATTGCTCAAATTGTAGATATAGTGCATTAGCAGAGACAGTCACTTGTGGATGGTGACTTTCACCCGCTACATTAATTTTAGCCTTGATACTGCCAGATAAATCTGGATGCCATAAATTAAGCTCTGGAACATCGAGCAGAGCATTGACAGCCCAATACTCGTCAGCGGTACCTGAAATGGTCAAAATGGATTGTAAGGCACTCAGTTTTAACTTATCTGCACTGAAGTGCATTTCATTATCCAGGATGAGATTTCCCAATAGGTTAAAAGGGTATCCTTGAACTTCACCAGTTAGATCCGATTGAGAAATCGCCATTTGCCATTGCTTGCCTTGAATATTGCCTTGGGTATTAAGTGTGCCACTGATTAAACTGTCCGGTAACGTATTTTCAAGGGGCAATTCTAGTTGTTCCATATCAAAGTCTATGACATGGACAGCAGCATCCCAGTGGATATTCTCTCCATAACTGGCATGCCCAGAAATGGTTATATCACCGAGTTTGCCTTTGGCACCAAGGTATGTAATTTCGATATCTGAGCTTGCATGTATCAGTCGTGTGTCTATAGCTAGTATTGGGTGGTATGGGGTGTCTACTAGGCCGGTAAAGGTTAAATTTTGAAGGTCAATATCGCCATTACTTTGCAATTCGATTGACTGGGCTGAATAAGTCTCAGTGCCTAAGGGCCAACCAAGGTGTTTAGAGGTCAGTGCAAGATGATATGCCAATTTAGGATCGGCTAGGGCGATATTCCCGGTTAGTGAATAGTCAATATGACCATTGCCGCTTGATTTTATCTCGAGTTTATCAAAGCCTCCAGAGACTTCTAAAGTGGCATGTTGCTGTTTTAGTTCTGGTATTTCTGTGACGTGTTTAGCGTCTATGATGGTGATAAAATTCATTGGATAATCGTCAGTAAGGGATATTTTCCCCTCAAGTTCGACCTTTCCATAGGTGTGAGTTAGCTGAAGTGTTTCAATATTGATAAGGAAATTGTAATAGCTGGCTTCAAAGTCTATTTGGTCGAAAAAATCGTTTCTGTGTCCAAGCTTTAGATGACTGTTAGTGAGGGAAACACGCTGGGTAAATACAGGGATGGGCATAAAAACTTCAGGTAAGTTTTTCATTGGCCATGTGTTTTCTTGATCCCCCCCCTGTTGTGAGTCTTTGTCAGAATCTCCAGATAAAGGAATATTGACCAACAGATCTTGGGAGGTTAAGTAATCAACTCTTATTCCTGTTGATTGCCATTGTGCTCTTGTTTGCAGATGCAATGCACTGAAATGCATATCATCGACCCTGACATCGATATTAGCTAAGCTCGCCTTTGTCAGATCGATTCCGAAAGGCAGGGTGATTTGTTCGTTAATTTCAGCCAGTATCTTTATCTGATGATTAACTGGCTCTGTAGTCTCTAAGGATGTGATTATTGCTGCTTCACTCGGTACGGCAGCTTTCACCTCGGTGTTGACGGTTTGTTCTTCGGAAGAGTCATTGGTATCTATTTCGACAATGACTCTAGACGCTAGCAGTTCATCAACGCAAAGCTGTTTACGTAATAAACATAAAGGATGCCAATCTAGCACTAGATCATCGAGTTCTACAGAGATCCCAGACATCTGCCAATGGACATCGGTGACCACTAACCTGTTATTGAGCGCACCACTGATATAAGTTATCTGTAAATTTGGTACTAAGATATCTGCCAGCAACACAGTAATCCGACTGCCGATGTCGGTGCCTATTAAAATTGCTAATGTGATAAGCAAGCCTAATGGGATATAAACTAAAGTTCGTGAAATCAGTTTGAAGCTTCGCCAAAGCCTAGATAGCGATCTCATATTTTTTGTTGGTTTACAGTTGGTTGGTACTTTTATTTCTTCTGGTTTATTTATGGCAGTATGATGTGATTTTTGAGTCATAGCTCTGCCCCCATAGTCAAGTGGATTCGCCATGGTCTGTCTACAGTATCAGTCTCTTTGAGGCCAATACCAAGATCCAGTTTAATCGGTCCAATAGGTGATATCCAATGTACGCCGCCGCCAACTGAGACTATTGGTTCTATCTGGCTTACATCGAATGCATTACCCGCATCAATAAAGCTGCCAATACGCCAGCTTGGGGTGAGGTAATATTGATACTCGATACTTCCCACCATCAGATAACGTCCTCCAATAACTTCTCTGGCATCATCACCGTCACTGTTGGTGTAATCTAGGTAAGGCCCTAATTCCTGGTAGCTGTACCCCCTGATACTTTGGTCACCACCAGCAAAATAGCGCAAAGAAGGTGGAATAAGGGTTAAATCAGCTTCATTGGCTAAGTTTACGCCTAAGTCTAACCGAGATACAATTCTATGCTTATCGAAAAAGGTGTTAATCCATTTATATTTTGTCTGTATACGTGCCAAACGTATGGTGGATGCCAGAGATGGATCTGCATACTCGAAGCTATAATACTGAAAAAAACCAGACTTAGGATCTAAGGTGTTATCGCCTCGGATCGTCTTAGAAACACTAGCCCCAAAAAATAAAAAAATCGGTGAGTAATGAATATCAGACTGGGTATAGTATTCTTTCATGACTTCAAATGAATAATTCAATATCCAATAACTGGGCAGTTTTTGCTGTCGTATAACGGCAATTAAGCCTTTATTTGCCTCTAGTTCACCAGTATTGACGAATTCATTATCATCGGGGTCGTAGACCTGAGTTACGCCGTATTTATCCCTGAGCATACCAAAACGGATTTTTAGTTGATCATCCAAAGGATGGGTCAAGGGAATAGTGTAAGTGGTAAGATATTTTGGACTATCAGGGGACCACTCTAAACTGGTTTCTTGGGAGTGCCCGTAACTGTTTATTTGTGGTGTTTTCCAATTTATACTTACCCTAGGCTCGATGACGCTGTCTGTGGTATTACCTATATCAACACCTAAACCTAACTCTATTGAGTGACTTGGTTTTGGGTTTAATTCAACCTTAATGGGAACACCTAATCCTTCTGCTTTATCAACCTGGGGTAAAACTTTTATATTAGAAAAATAACTTGTGGCTAATAGCTCCCTGTTTAATTTAAATAAACTTCCTGCACTGTAGAGCGAGTTATTTTCAAATGGGATTAACCTGTTTAGAAACCCATCTTGCAAGCTATGGCCCTCGAAACTCACATTCCCCATATGGTACCTAGCTCCTGAATCATAATGCAGGGTTATTTTTGCTGTATTTATATCACGATTAACTTGGATGCTAGACTGAATATAATGTCCGTCAAAATATCCTCTGGCTAATGCGATGGTGATCAATTGAGATTTAATGAGTTCGTATTTGCCGTGATTGAGAATATCGCCAGGCTTGATCGCAATCTTGTCTAACCATTGCAGGATAAAATCATCTTTGAGGATCTCGCCCTTAAAATGTAAATCGATCCATTCGATGCGAGTAGGTTCTCCATGTGTCACATCTAATGATAAAACCCAAGGAGAGTGAGGTTTTTTTTGAACATTTTTGACTATCTTTCCATGGTAATATCCGAGAGCATTTAGTGCCGAGATAACATTATTTTCGGTATTAAAGATAAAAGCGCGGCGTTGGACTTCTGAGCTTGGCAAAGTCCCTAAATGAGCTTCAATGTTACGCTTTAGGGAAGCATTCACTCCTGTTATCTTTAAAGTAATAAAATCATTTGCCATTAGAGAAAATGAGCAGAGCAAGCAACTCAATGGAATGAAGATAAATATCAATAGGCGTAAAGGATATAATTGCAAAAAAACGGACTCTATTTAGTCAATAATGAAGGTAGAGTATATTGTTACTATATTATGTATTTCTAGCAAGCATATGATTGTAATTAGCGTTAAAAATGGTTACAAATAGTGCAAATCAAAAAATAAAGGCCTTAAAATGAAAAATAAAAACAAAATACTCGCCATTCTGTTAGTTATTTCAAGTGTTTCAAGCTTAGGAGCGATTGCTGGTGATAAGCCATTTTCAATCGCCATTCACGGTGGAGCGGGAACGATTAAACCAAGTCAATTCACTCCAGAGAGGGAGCAGGCTTACCGTGACAAGTTAAAGGAAGCGGTTGATGCAGGATACGCCGTGTTAGATAAAGGTGGTTCGAGCTTACATGCGGTTACAACCGCTATTAATGTCCTAGAGAATTCACCATTTTTTAATGCAGGTAAAGGTGCGGTTTACACCTATGATGGACAACATGAGATGGATGCTTCCATCATGGACGGTCAGACCATGAATGCTGGCGCCGTCGCTGGGGTTAAACATATTAAAAATCCAATAGATTTAGCGCGGTTGGTTATGGATAAATCTGTTCATGTCATGCTATACGGTGAAGGGGCCGAAGAGTTTGCCTTGACCCAAGGTGTGTCACTGGTTGCCAATGAAAGCTTCGATACAAAAAGTAGATACCAAGCATTGCAGCGTGCTAAGGCTAAGATGGAGAAAGCTAAGTTAGACAAAAAAGACAATCTTACTGCGCACCATGAACTCGATACAGAATATAAAGTGGGTACTGTTGGTGCCGTTGCTCTCGATAAGCAAGGTAATATGAGTGCCGGTACATCAACGGGAGGTATGACCAATAAGCGTTATGGACGTATCGGTGATTCTCCAATCATAGGCGCGGGAACTTACGCCGAAAATGGTGTCTGCGCCGTATCTGCGACGGGGCATGGAGAGTTTTTTATTCGTTACCAAGTGGCGGGAGATATCTGTGCTAGGGTCAAATATCA
Organism: Shewanella sp.; assembly: GCA_037132815.1. GTDB lineage: Bacteria > Pseudomonadota > Gammaproteobacteria > Enterobacterales > Shewanellaceae > Shewanella. The sequence goes on along the minus strand of JBAHZX010000104.1, from coordinate 2,597 downwards.
ACATAAATCAATTATCCAGGCAGCGGATGAGGTTATTAACCAGCGACTTATAACCGCTGGTGGTACAGGGGGAGTTATTGCAATAGACCAACGAGGTAATATCGCTACGCCATTTAATACCGAAGGCATGTATCGGGCTACCCGCAAGAGTGGTGAACCTGCACAGGTCATGATCTGGAAAAATAAATAAATATTTAACCTTGCGGGTCCAATTCCTCTGTCATTTGCAGCGTAGGGGACTGGACCTTCTTCAGCTAATTAAGATCCCCCTCTCTCGTAGCGAAAGCCTTGGCGTGGTTCATTCTCTGTATGGTTTTTATTCGTTCCTAATGTTAATGGTTAGCCACAGAAATGCTTAACGGCTTTGCTTACCAATTCTATGCCAGTTTTATCACAGGGAGGTAATTCTGCATCACTTTCGTTAATTGGTGTGACCCTATCCCCCCATTTGATTAACGCCGCTGCCGAAGTGAGTCCTGCACCGAAAGCACAAGATAAAATGGTCTGGCCAGGCTTGATCTTGCCCTGGGCTAAAGCATCGCAGATAGCAATAGGTATGGTTGCCGCCGAGGTATTACCATAGTTAGCGATGTTTACTATGGCTTTTTCTTTAGGGATCTTCATGCGGTTGATGAGAGTATCAATAATACGCTCGTTGGCCTGGTGTGGAATAACCCAATCGATATCATCTTTAGACATCTTACACTTTTCGAGTACTTGAGTACTCAGTTTACTCATGCCTGCGATAGCTCGTTTGAATATTTCCTGACCATTAAACTCAATATAGAAGTCCAATGATGAGGCTTCAAATCTGTCCATAGCAGTACCAAAGGTTGATTTGAGTATATTGCGTCCGGCAGGGTCGTTACTTAACTCGTAGCCTAAAACCCCAATAGCTTCATCTGTTGCTTCCAATACGACGGCACCAGCACCATCACCGAACAGCACAGCCGTTTCACGACGTGACCAATCTAAATAGAATGATAAGCGTTCGGCACCGATAACTAGAACCTTTTTACATTGACCACTTTTGATCTGAGAACTCGCTAAACCTACACCATATAAGAAGCCACTACATGCAGCATTGATATCAAAAGCTGCACATGTCGCGCCAACATTGGCTTGAACCGTAGAGGCAATATTGGGTATCAAGGTATCAGGACTGGCGGTAGCCAGTATGATCATGTCAAGCTCGCTACCTTCTATGCCTGCAGCAGCAAGTGCACGCTGTGCAGCAACTGATGCCAGCTCTGAAGTGTTCACATGGCTGATATGACGTTGGCTTATACCTGTTCGTGGTTTGATCCACTCATCTGAGGTTTCGATGAAAGTGGATAGATCATGGTTCGTTAAAGTGGCTGGTGGGATGCATTTTCCCCAACCTGTAATCGTGGCGTACTGCATATACTTTCTCTCAAATAAAAAGACAGGATCTGGGCTCTGTCTTATCAAAAAATAATTAACTAAGCTTAGTGTATATTCATTTTTACAACCATGACTCATGTCACTTGTTGTGTGACGAGGTTACATATGGTTTTTGCTGCATGCAAAATATGAGTGCGTAAAAGTTCGACGGCCTTATCGGTACCTTTGTTTTTACAATAAGTTAATAAGTCTCTGTGATCTTGTTCCGCACGCGAGATATCTCCTACGAGTAATAGTTGCAAACGGATATAACGATCACAATTAGTATTGAGTCCGTGAACCACTTTCAGAGAATGTGGTCGTTGTGCTGATTGATACAAGCAGGTATGGAATTGTCTATTGAATTTGTTCCTGTTGGCTACTGTATCTTCTCGTTTGAAGGCTGACTCTAGATCATGGAGTCTTTTCTCGGTTTGAAGCAAGTGCTTATTTTTTTAATTTGGGATAGCTTTAGCCAGCATATTGGTTTCAATCAGAGCCCTAAGCTCGAATAACTCAGTGATTTTTTCGACAGAAAATTCAGTAACCGTAGCCCCTTTATGTGCTTCAAATTTCACTAAATCTTCAGCTTCCAGTTGTAATAGTGCTTCACGAATTGGGATACGACTAACATTTAACTCATTAGCTAGAGTACTCTGTCGAAGAGGCTCTCCGGCAGCGATATTTCCAGAAAGAATTTTTTCCCTAAATATCTCAATAACGACCTGCGTTCGTGTTTTATGGATAATCGCTGTCGTTAGGCTCATAATTCCTATTTTTCTTATTTGTTATTCTATTTCATTCATATGAGGTTACCGTTAAAGTCAACATAAAGAAAGAAAAACTCTGTTTGCCTTTCTTTATGTTCACTTTTTAATACATGAAGCGAAAATATCGGGGCTTACCTCTGCATTTTAGTTATATATCTGAAACTCCAGCCCCAATCTAAAGGAGCTAGAAATGGATCATTATGGCTTGGTTTTTTGTTCAAAAACGAGAAAGCACACATTATTTCTGATATTGTGTTTGTAGTGGCATAGTGAATTTTGACACTTGAATATAGCGCGGTTCATAAATTTTTAGTGCGTATTATATTAAGCCAACTATTTACATCAAGGGGTTTTGAAAAAAGATAACCCTGAAAGATGTCACAACCTCTGTGGGTTAAATATTCTAACTGAATATTGGTTTCC
>JBAHZX010000076.1:0-18819 GCA_037132815.1 Shewanella sp. | reverse complement strand
AGACTTACCGCTGCGACTGGCCATATTAGCGCAAGTACTGATTAAGCGTTCGGTTCTACGAGCATCACCTAATTGAGCATGCTGAAAGTGCTCGCGTGACCATTTTTCTGGGTTGAATATTGACAAAATATTAATCTAAGTGTTTGAAGTTACTTGATCTGATCATGGTTTCATCAAAAAGTTCAATTTATAATATTTGTGTAGAAGAGTCAGGTTACATGGTGTCACCAGTTTGGTTATTTATACTGGATTATTTTGTACTCAAACTTGTTGATACTGCTAGTGGTTAATAATTGTGTATGAGTCGTATTATTTATTTTAATTGGCTTCTAATTATTGAGATATTTATTTTTAAGGATCGGTGCAATCGGTTATGCATTGGTGTCGACATAAATGTCGACACCAATTATAAATACCATTTAACAGCCTCGTTTTTATAAATTTCAGTTAAAACATGTATTCAAAAAATCTTTTTGTTACATATGCTTAGTATTTTTTATTATAAATAAAATTTATTTTTTAAAGTCTTGGCGCGAAAATCGCAGTAAACCTATAAGTACTGCAATATAACCAAGGCTAACTATGAATAGTTTTCTTATTGCAGATCCTAAGATGTGTATTGGATGCGGAACATGTATGGCGGCGTGTTCTACGGTGCATAAGTCTAAGGGACTGCAAATAAAACCAAGATTGACGGTAATGAGGCATAAGAGCGTAACCGCACCCGTAATGTGCCGACATTGCGAAGATGCACCTTGTGCGACTGTTTGTCCAGTGAAAGCCATTACCCAAGAGGAGGGTAAGGTTCTGCTCAATGAGACCATTTGTGTAGGTTGTACCCTGTGTGGCATCGCCTGTCCATTTGGGACTATTGCATTCGATGGAAGTAGGCCTATCGCGATGGCTAACTCCTACGATATTCATATCCCATCGGATATTTATTCTAGTAACCCATCTACTTCGACACCAATCTGTTTTGGGAAAGATATTCTGGCTTGGGAGCCAGGTGTTAAGAGCATCGCCATTAAGTGCGACCTTTGTCATAACCAGCCTGACGGTCCAGCTTGTGTTGCTGAGTGTCCGACTCAGGCTATTTTCCTTGCAAAAGATAATTCACTTGAAAACGTTTCTAAGAAAAAACGTGAGCGAGCAGCATCCAATGCCGCTCAAGTCGATCTATCTGCTACTGGTAAGGGGGGACTGGAACTATGATGTCACTCGATTTTCTACTTTTAGCTATCTTGCTATATATTGCGGCAGCTGTCATATCTTTGCTTTGTTATAAGCAGGAATCCTTAGCCATACAGCTTACTGGTGGTATAGGTGCACTCGCCGGTCTTGCTGGCATTGCAGCGTCATTACCCATTTTGCTCTCTGGTGAAGTGATTGTTCAACAGATATACAGTCCCTTTAATTTTTCAGACTTTATTATTCGGCTCGATGGTCTCTCGGCATTTATGCTGCTAGTGATTTCATTGCTCGTCGTTGCAACAGCAATTTACTCTATCTCCTACATGAAGGAGTATTTGGGGAAAGGCGCTTGGGCAATGGGCTTCTTCATGAATAGCTTTATTGCATCTATGGTTGTACTTGTTGTTTGTGATAACGCATTTTACTTTATCGTTTTCTTCGAAATGATGTCACTTGCTTCATACTTCCTGGTTCTCTGTGAGCAAAATGAGAAAGCGGTAAAGGCGGGCCTTCAATATTTTTTGATGGCCCATGCGGGGTCTGTGCTTATCATGATAGCGTTCTACATCCTTTATCGTGAGACTGGTAGCCTTAACTTTGCCGACTTTGCCAATGCAGATTTAACCAGTTTTCAGGCTTCTACAGTATTCCTGTTAGCCTTCTTCGGTTTTGGTGCTAAGGCGGGCATTATCACTCTTCATGGTTGGCTACCTCAAGCTCACCCCGCTGCACCATCTCATGCATCGGCGATGATGTCAGGTGTGATGGTGAAGATTGGTGTCTTCGGCATCATCAAGGTCAGTATCGGCTTCCTCGGGGCTGAAATAGCTTGGTGGGGATATCTGGTCCTTGCTTTTGGTTGTGTTTCATCGGTTCTGGGGGTGCTTTACGCTTTAGCCGAGCATGATATCAAGCGTTTACTTGCTTATCATACCGTTGAAAATGTCGGAATCATCCTTATTGGTGTCGGTATTGCCATGATAGGTATGGCCAATGAGATGCCAGTGTTGGCTGCTTTAGGTATGTTAGGTGCTCTGTATCATTTACTTAATCACGCTGTTTTCAAAGGGTTACTCTTCTTGGGGGCGGGATCAGTTATCTACCGTATCCATACCAAAGATATGGATAAAATGGGGGGTCTGGCGAAACTGATGCCTTTGACCGCTTTCGCGTTCCTTATCGGTACTCTGGCTATCTCAGCCTTGCCTCCACTCAATGGTTTTGTCAGTGAGTGGTTTATCTATCAGTCACTACTGACGATGAGTAAAGAAGGTGGCATGGCGATGAAAATAGCGGCACCGATCGCCGTTGTGATGCTTGCGATAACGGGGGCTCTGGCATGTATGTGTTTCGTTAAGGTGTTCGGGATCTGTTTTACCGGCGCAGCACGAAGCAAGCAAGCGACAAAGGCAACAGAAGTACCAATGACCATGGTTTTTGGTACTGCAAGTCTTGCTATTCTATGTATCATTTTGGGTGTTGGTGCGCCTTGGATTGCTCCTGTTATTTCAGGTATTGCATCGGTACTGGTTGATACACAGACCGTTACCGTTACACAGGGAATAGCCCTTATTCCTAGTGACTCTACTCAAGCTATTCTTTCTACTCCGATTATCGCAATCACATTACTTGCACTCTTGATAGTGCCTGTGGGTATTTTGGCTTTGTTTAAAGGTCCTAAAATGCCATCGCGTAATGCTGGAGACCCTTGGGCCTGTGGTTATGGCTACGAAGAGAGAATGTCTGTTTCTGCAAGCGGCTTTACTCAGCCACTTCGCTCAATGTTTTCACCGCTTTACACAATGAGAAAAATACTCGATCCAGCACCATGGCTCGCTAAATTTTTACAAGCGTTGACCACTGGGGCAACCCTGTTGGAGCCTGTGATCGATGATAAGGTTATTTCACCTATTGTTCGCTTTGTGAAATGGATAGGCAAATCTATTCAGTGGTTTCAGCACGGAGACTTTAGAGCTTACTGTCTTTACATCGTTGTGGCGCTGCTTGTGCTGCTATTTGTCCCCTTTAATCTAGGAGTGAACTGATGCAAGGGCTTGAAATGCCAAGTCCTGAATGGATCGCATTAGCTGTCGTTCAGGCATTAATAATGATTAGTCTTGCTCCCTTGGCTACAGGTTTTTCTCGAGTATTACGTGCCAAAATGCACTCTCGTAAAGGTCCAGGGATACTGCAAGATTACCGCGATATTCGCAAACTACTACGCCGTCAGGATATTACACCTAATCCATCTGGGATCATTTTTAAGGTGATGCCACTGATCTTGATGTCCAGCATGTTGCTAGTCGCCATGGCTTTACCAACAGTAACTAACTATTCACCTTTTCCCATTGCGGGGGATGTCATTACCGACATCTATCTGTTTGCCATTTTCCGTTTCTTCTTTGCCCTTTCAGGTTTAGATTCGGGAAGTATCTATGCTGGTGTGGGATCTGAGCGCGAATTGACTTTAGGTGTATTAGTTGAGCCGATCTTGATGCTGTCTATCTTTACCATGGCACTCATGGCCGGCACCTTTGACTTAGGCTATATCAGTACTTATATGGCCACTGAGAGTTGGAGCGTTCCTGGTGCAGTGATGCTTGCCGGTACTGCCTGTGCTTTTGCGGTCTTTATCGAAATGGGCAAACTTCCTTTCGATTGTGCCGAAGCTGAGCAGGAGCTACAAGAAGGTCCTATCACTGAATATTCAGGCTCTGGACTTGCCATGGTGAAATTAGGATTAGGGTTGAAACAGCTGGTTATTGCACAATTGTTCTTGGCTATTTTCGTGCCATTTGGTAAAGCCACGGAGTTAACGCTTGGTGCGCTGTCTGTTGCTGCTGTGATTCTTTTTGCCAAATTATTTGTGGTTTTCTTGATTGCCGGTGTGATTGAAAACAGTGTTGCTCGTACGCGTTTCTTGAAGACGCATCATCTCACTTGGATAGGATTCGGCATTGCGGTGCTTGGATTTATCTTCTACTTGATTGGTTTATAAGGAGCGAGAATAGCTATGTTAGAAACTATTGCTCTACTCACGATTATCTCTCCCTTTATTGGGGCAATAATCACAGTTCTTGTACCCAAAGAAGCTGCTAAGTGGGTATGTCAGATATTTGCTGGAATTGCATCATTTGGCGCTATAGCACTTGCTGTTGCGTTCTTAAGCGGCCCTGAACCCAGTGTCACTTACTCATTGTTTTCTATTGGTCAGATTGAGATATTTGGTCTTACGGTAGATAAGGTGAGTACGCTGATTACGGTTGCAGTGGTTGTACTTGGTTTCCTCGTGAGTATCTATTCTCTAGGATATATGACGGATGGTAACCGTGAGCATCCCCATACGGGACAACCTAGGTACTATGCCTTCTTACTGATTTTTATCGGTGCGATGGCTGGACTGGTGCTTTCATCGACTATTTTAGGTCAACTGTTCTTCTTCGAAGTAACAGGGGCCTGTTCATGGTCTTTGATTGGCTATTACCAATCGCCTAAGTCGCTACGAAGTGCTTTAAAGGCTTTGTTAGTGACTCATGTCGCATCCATTGGTTTGTTTATCGCTGCGGCTTATCTATTTAAAGAGACGGGAACCTTTGCGATAACGGCCATTGCTGGGCTTGATGATGGCACTAAAACAATCGTATTCCTAGGGGTGTTATTTGCCGCTTGGGGTAAGTCAGCTCAGCTGCCATTGCATGTTTGGCTGCCTGATGCGATGAGTGCGCCTACACCTGTGAGTGCTTATTTGCACGCGGCGTCAATGGTTAAGGTCGGGGTGTACATATTTGCCAGAGCCATTATGTCAGGGGGAGAAATTCCTGAGATTATTGGGGTTATTGGTGTTGTTGGTGCCACAGTAACCTTGCTCTATGGTTTCGTCATGTATCTGCCACAGAAAGATTTGAAGCGTCTGCTGGCTTATTCAACCATTACCCAACTGTCTTATATTTTCTTAGCACTATCTCTGTCTATATTTGGCTCTCAAATGGCACTCGATGGAGCGATAACCTACATTTTTAACCATGCATTTGCTAAGAGCCTGTTCTTCTTAGTTGCAGGTGCTCTGAGTTATAGCGTAGGTACCCGCATGCTGCCACAGTTAAAGGGGATCATAAAAACATCGCCTTTATTGGCTGTAGGTTTTTGTGTAGCGGCTCTGGCGATTACAGGAGTCCCTCCCTTTAGTGGTTTTTTTAGTAAGTTCCCACTCTTCGCAGCTGGCTTTGAATTGAGCGCGACTCATAGCTGGCTGATGCCTATTATGATTTTGGCTTTGATTGAGTCTGTGGCAAGTTTTGGTTGGATATTGTACTGGTTTGGTAAGTCTGCAGTCGGTGAACCTTCCGATATGGTTGCTAAGGCTAAACCCATACCTATATCTATGAAAATCGTGCTGATTATCTTAATCATCATGTCGTTTTGCTCAAGCTTTATAGCAGCTAACTGGTTAGTTTAAAGAGGATTTATGACTGCAGATATTTTAATTAACAGCTTGTCTGGGCTACTGATTATCACCTCTGTGATGTTGATTGGTACCCGTAAAGCCAAATCGGCCGCCTTGCTCTATTCGGTCCAATCCTTTGTTTTGGTGTTGACTTTTCTTGCCATTGCAAAATCTGTTGATGCAGAACAACTGTACCATTGGTCAATAACAGCGTTTATCACCAAAGTGATAGCACTCCCAGCTTTGTTCTATTACGCCTTTAGTAAAATGAGCGATCCCAAAGCGGACAAACCGGTAATCCACTTTGGTTGGATTATCCCCATTGCAGGAGTGATAACTATGGCAAGTTTCTTTGCCGTAGAGAGTGTGCAGTTACCATTGGTTGAACACCTGAAACCAGCATTGGCTGTTTCATTGGGTCACTTCTTCTTAGGCCTGCTTTGTATTGTTAGTCAGCGTAATATTCTTAAGCAGTTGTTTGGTTACTGCTTAATGGAGAATGGCTCATCATTGTCCTTAGCACTGCTCGCAAATAAAGCGCCGGGTTTAGTTGAAATTGGGATCACAACAGATGCTGTATTTGCCGTGTTGTTTATGGTGATATTGGCTCGTCAAATCTACTTCAAGCTTAACACGCTCGATGTGAATCAATTGACTTCATTAAAGGGGTGATAAAAATGTCTCCTACAGAAATTTTGCTTCTACTTATGGTGGTTCCATTTGTTGCAGCTATGGTCTCATTTTTGACAATATTAGGTGGTGAAGGAGCTAGGAAATTTGGCATAGTTTGCCATAGCCTCTCTATGGTGTTGATCATGATTTTATCACTTACTGTTGCAGGCTCGGTATTTGTCGATGGGCCGATACAGGTTCTTGATAATTGGTTATATATTGACGGGCTTTCGGCGCTGTTTCTTAGTGTACTTGGTGTGGTCTCATTCTTGACCGGTATGTACTCTATTGGATATATCGGCCATGAGTATCAACATGGGGAGTTATCGGGGACTAAAGTAGCGTTATATTATGGCTTATTTAACCTTTTTATCGCCACGATGTTACTGGCAGTAAGCTCGAACAATGTGATCATGATGTGGGTTGCGATTGAAGCAACCACCATCTGTTCAGTGTTCTTAGTCGGCCTTTATGGGCAACGCTCATCACTCGAAGCTGCCTGGAAGTACATTATCATCTGTTCTGTGGGTTTGGCGTTCGGTTTGTTTGGTTCTATCTTGACTTATTCAAATGCCGCCGCCGTATTTGCTGATCCGGCTAATGCCATATTTTGGACTGATATTCATCAGAATGCTAAGGCCTTAGATCCAACATTAGTGCATATTTCCTTTATTTTTGTGTTGATAGGTTTTGGTACTAAGGTAGGTCTATTCCCTATGCATGCTTGGTTGCCGGATGCTCACTCTGAAGCTCCAAGTCCAGTGAGTGCACTGCTTTCAGCGGGACTGCTTAACTGTGCTCTACTGGTGATACTGAGATATTACATCATTACAGTGAAAGCTATTGGGCCCGATTTCCCTCAAACTTTGATGCTGGTATTTGGCTTTATGTCTGTCGCCGTGTCAGCATTCTTTATTATCACTCAGCACGATATTAAACGAAAACTTGCGTATCACAGTGTTGAAAACATGGGGCTGATCACGCTTTCGATAGCACTGGGACCGATAGGGGTTATTGCAGGGCTTATGCATGTGATCAATCACAGCTTAGCTAAAACACTGATGTTCTGTGGTGCGGGTAATATTTTATTAAAATATGGCACCCGTGATATTACCGTAGTGAAAGGGATCTTAAAAGTTGCCCCCATGACCGGTGTTTTGGTCGCGATTGGTGCGTTGGCATTGGGTGGGGTGCCACCATTTAGCATGTTTGTTAGTGAGTTTTTAATGGTTACCGCGGCGATAGGTGAAGATATGCCTTACTTTACATTGGCTTTATTATCCCTACTTGCCATTGTGCTCGGCGGCTTAGCGCATATGGTCGCATGCTGTGTGATGGGTGATAAACCCGAAGAAATTGAGAAAGGCGAGCTTGGCTTCATGACTATAGCGCCTATGGTCGTCCTTGTAGGTCTTATTGTCATCATGGGAACGTTTATTCCCAATCAAGTTCTTCATGGCATCGATCGCGCAGCATTAGTGCTTCTTGATAGTGATGAGTCAACAGTGATCAACCTACTCAACCTACCTGCAATTGTTCAGCCTACTGAAATATTGACCACTAACCCAACACTAGCGCAGAAATAAGCGAGGAATCTTGTGGAAACGAATACATTAAACCTTCAGCACGATAAGCAACAAAATGCGCATGAAACGGAGCAACAACCGGGTCCAAAAGGTCTGGGTTATGTCGCGGGAGTTCGTCATCTTTTCCCATCGGCCATAATAAATGAGGAGTGGCAGACTGATAATCAGGTGACGATCACTGTTAAGCCCACTGCGCTGATCGATGTGATGAAGTGGCTTTATTACGATCAGGAAGGTTGGTTAGCCGTCACTTTTGGTAATGATGAGCGTTCACTCAATGGTCATTTTGCTGTCTATCATGCGCTTTCTATGGAGGGTGAGGTCAAAAGTTGGGTAACAGTTAAGGTGTTAGTTGATGCTAACACGCAAGAGTTCCCCTCTATTACCCCCTTTGTTCCTGCTGCAGTGTGGGGAGAGCGTGAAGTCAGAGATATGTATGGTCTGCGTCCTGTCGGTTTACCCGATGAGCGTCGTCTAGTTCTGCCAGATGATTGGCCTGAAGATTTACATCCACTGCGTAAGGATGCGATGGATTATCGTCAGCGCCCAATGCCAGTGACTGAAACTGAAAACTATCCGTTCGATAACCAGCTAGGTGATGATTCTAACCGTATTATTCCATTAGGGCCTTTGCATATTACTTCCGATGAGCCAGGACATTTTCGTTTGTTTGTTGATGGTGAGGATATTGTTGATGCTGATTACCGTATGTTCTATGTGCATCGTGGCATGGAGAAGCTTGCTGAAACCAGAATGGGTTATAACGAAGTTGCCTTCCTAACGGACCGCGTTTGCGGGATCTGTGGCTTTACTCATAGTGTGGGTTATAGCAACACTGTCGAGAACGCCTTAGGTATTCGAGTACCTGAGCGGGCTAAGATGATCCGTACCGTGCTACTCGAAGTAGAACGTCTACATAGCCATATGCTCAATATTGGTCTTTCGAGTCACTTCGTTGGTTTCGATACCGGATTTATGCAATTTTTCCGCGTGCGTGAGAAGACCATGGAGCTGGCCGAGTTATTAACCGGTGCTCGTAAAACTTACGGGCTTAACCTTATCGGTGGTATCAGACGTGACATTCTTGCGCCTCACCGTGCACAGGGGATTAAGGTCGTACGTAAAGTACGCCAAGAGTTTACCGAACTGGTGGATATGCTACTGGCGACAGCCAACATCGAGAGCCGAATTGCTGGGGTGGGTATCTTAGAAAAAAATATTGCCAGAGACTTCAGTGCTGTGGGGCCACTCATTCGTGGTAGCGGCTTTAAGCGTGATGCACGCTTTGTTCATAATCAATCTCTTGAAGCCTATTCTAAGATGCCGATGGAAATACAAACCATAGATTCATGTGATGTCCAAGCAAGACTGTTAGTGCGGATCCGAGAGGTGTTTGAATCGCTTAATATGATTGAATATGGCTTGGATAATTTAGTGGGTGGCAAGTTGCTCGTTGAAGGTTTCGACTATCAACCAAATAAATTTGCACTAGGGTTTACCGAGGCTCCTCGTGGTGAAAATGTCCATTGGAGCATGACTGGCGACAACCAGAAGCTGTTCCGCTGGCGCTGCCGTGCGGCTACGTATGCTAATTGGCCTGTTCTTCGTTACATGCTAAGAGGCAATACGGTTTCAGATGCCCCACTGATCATAGGTAGCTTAGATCCCTGCTACTCCTGTACCGATCGGGTCACAATCGTTGATAGACGTAAGAACAAAAGTAAGACAGTTACTTATAAAGAGTTTGAACGTTATGGCATCGAGCGTAAAAACTCACCATTGAAGTAAGGGAATAGCATGTTTAAATTGTTAAAAACGATTGCTAAGGCGGGGGAGTCGACGACTAAGTACCCGTTCGCTCCTATAGAGGTAGATGATACTTTCAGAGGTAAGCCAGAGTTTTTGCCTGAGCAGTGTATTGCCTGCGCTGCATGTACTCGAGCATGTCCTCCTAATGCTTTGATTATGGAGACCAATGAGCAAACTGGTATCAGACGTTGGCAGCTCTCTTTAGCGCGCTGTATCTACTGTGGTCGCTGTGAAGAGGTATGTCCTACTGGGGCGATAAAACTGTCAAAAGAATTCGAGCTTGCGGTAACTAATAAAGCCGATCTCTACCAGCAGGCTGAGTTTTCACTGAGTCATTGTCAGACTTGTGAACAAGCTTTTGCACCTAAAAAATCGGTGCAATATGTACTCGATTTACTTATTCATAATGGCTTAGATGAGAGTCAAATAGAGCAATGGGCTAAGCTACTCAATACCTGCCCTGAATGCCGCCGCAAGCAGAATATGCTTGGAGGGGATGGCATATTTCAAGGTCACTCGTTAATTCAGGAGTCAACTGATGAGAGGAATTAAACCATTAATTGGTAATGATCATACTCAAGCTATTCCATTAGAAATAGATGAACATACCGCTAAGCTGAAAGGCACTTTGCTTAAAGATATTAAGCGTTCTGCTTATGTGTACCGTATTGACTGTGGTGGCTGTAATGCATGTGAAATTGAAATTTTCGCGACCATTACTCCAGTATTTGATGCAGAGAGGTTTGGTATCAAAATTGTGGCATCTCCTCGTCATGCGGACATCTTGTTGTATACAGGGGCGGTGACTCGTTCAATGAGAGTTCCAGCGCTCAGGGCTTTTGATGCCGCACCGGATCCTAAAATTGTTATCTCATATGGTGCCTGCGGTAATGATGGTGGCATCTTTCATGATCTCTATTGTGTCTGGGGGGGGACCGACAAAATTCTACCTGTAGATGTATATATTCCAGGTTGTCCTCCAACACCCGCGGCTACCATATATGGATTTGCTGTTGCGTTAGGCTTGCTAGACCAAAAGCTTAAGTCCAAACATCACATTGAAGGTGAGAAGGAAGTTGTCACACTAAAACATACAGGAATACCTTTAGAAATTAAAGTGTTGATAGAGCGTGAGGCACGTCGTTTTGCAGGGTATCGTCATGGGCAAATTATAGCTGATGAGTTTATGGAAATTTTGGCAGATGCCAAGCCTGACAATGTAGATGCCAAGATCAAAGCCTACCTCAATAAGCACAATGATCCTCGTTTGAGTGAGATTATCACTAGCCTAAATGCTGCGGTTCTGGAGCGTTTAGGACAAGGAACGGCTGATATCGTTGCTGTAAACTAAGGGTAATAGCGATGTTTAACAATACCTTGATTTATTCATTGAGTCGAAGGGTAGTTAATGAGTCTGGGAAAGATGCTTTGTGTGGGAGGGGAGAAAATGTCTGACAAGGTACTGTTTTACTCATTGAGTCGAAAGTTTGTTGATGAGAAAGAAAATGTTCCAGAGGAGGCTAAAGAGGTTATCTACTACGGTTTAGCAATTGGACATCACTTAGGTGTTGTCGATTGCTTAAAAGTGGTTGTTAGCTGTAGTCGTCAAGCCTATAAACAGTGGCTGGAGTATCTTCCAAAGGGGAGTACAGCAAGGCGTAAAATGGAAGGTTTTTTTACTTTTGGCGAAATCACTATATTTCCTGAGCATATTCATATGTTGGCTAATGCATTTCAGGCGGTGATTCCAGAGCAAACATCTGAATTAAAAATCCTCAGTGAATCTTTTATCACAGCGTTAAGCGCACTGCATAGGGAGCCTGATGTCTACATTATGGTAAGGGGACGTTAATGAAAGAGTGTTCAGTAGTCGATTTATCACGTTATCTAGATAGGAGATAATCATCATGGCGACCAACGTACTTTTAGCTGTAGGTAATAGCATGATGGGGGATGATGGTGCTGGCCCTCTTCTTGCTGAAATGATGTCTAAAAATCCCATAGATGACTGGGAAGTCATCGATGGTGGTAGTACGCCTGAAAATTATATTCATCGAATAAGAAAGTTGCATCCACAGCGGGTCATTGTTTTTGATGCCGCTGAGATAGGTGAGAAGGCGGGTGAGATCCGCGTTATAGACCCTGATTCTATAGCCGATATGTTTATTATGTCGACTCACAGTTTACCGCTTAATTTTCTTATTGATGATCTAAAGACCTTCGTGCCAGAAGTTTTGTTTGTAGGTATTCAGCCTGCGATAGTTGCATTTTCATTTCCCATTACTGAGATGGTTGAGGGTGCAGTATCTGATCTATATCAGCAGTTACACCAGTGGCAAGGGAATGGTGGCTATGAGGTGATTTAGTGTGTTGACTAACCAAATTACTGACGATGAATAAGAATATGTCCCATCGTCATTTTTGATGTCAATATCGTCATTTCTGATGACGATATCATCATTGTGGATATATGTAACTGATTTATATATTGAGTTGGTTGATAATAAGGCTTTGAAATATAGGGATTAAAAATAAAAAATGAGTTGTGTAATAACTGGTGCAGATAATGCAACAGCACTAGATATCAACGATGTCGCTGTTAAGCCTACTTCAGTTCATTAGGCTTGAATTTGAAAATGATCGATTGAAGAGGATAAGTTATGAATCGGTTTGTATTTGCAGATCCCAGTCAGTGTATCGGATGTAGGACTTGTGAAGTGGCTTGTGTGTTGTCTCATCAAGATGATAACCGTATAAGTGCATTCGATCCCAAACGTTTTTACCCAAGATTAAACCTGATAAAAAATGGTCAGGTGACGACACCTATTATGTGTATGCAGTGTGAGGACGCCCCTTGCGCTCAAGTTTGTCCAAACGAAGCTATCTATAGTGAAAATGGTCAGGTTCATGTGATGCAGGAACGATGCATAGGGTGTAAAACATGTGCAATCGCTTGCCCATACGGGGCGATGAATGTGGTTGCGTTTCCGGTTGAGAACAAGTTAACTTCAACACTTTTTACAATGAATAAGATAAAAGCACAGGCATTGAAATGTGACCTTTGCGGTCATCGTCAACAAGGCCCTGCTTGTGTAGAGGTTTGTCCAACGAATGCGTTGAGAATCATCGAGCCGGAAGATTTAAATATGTTAAATCAGCAGAAACGCCAAAAAGCTGCAGTTGCTGCATTGGCTGGTGTTTCTTTATAAATATTGTTTTTAACAGTGAGAGTGTAGCGATGAAGAAAACATTAACCGTATGTCCGTACTGCGGTACAGGATGTAAGCTAAATTTGATAACTGAAAACGGTAAGGTAGTTGGTGCCGAACCTGCTAATGGTCGTACTAATGAGGGGGATCTTTGCCTTAAGGGCTATTATGGCTGGGATTTTTTAAACGACACTAATCTGCTTACGCCACGCCTTAAGCATCCCATGATTAGACGAACCAAAGAATCAAAGTTAGAAATTGTATCGTGGGATGAAGCAATTAAATTTGCTTCAGACAAGTTATCCAGCATTAAAAAGCGTTTTGGTCCAGATTCAATTATGACGACCGGTTCGGCTCGAGGGCCTGGAAACGAAGCAAACTATGTCATGCAGAAGTTTGCTCGTGCCGTTATTGGCACAAACAATGTAGATCATTGTGCTAGGGTGTGACACGCCCCTTCAGTTGCCGGTCTGGTAACAACAGTTGGAAACGGTGCGATGAGTAATTCCATCACCGAGATACAAGACACAAAATGTTTATTTGTGTTTGGCTACAACGCAGCAGACTCACACCCCATCGTAGCGAAACATATTCTTAAGGCTAAAGCCAATGGCGCTAAAGTTATTGTGTGTGATCCACGCATGGTTGAAACGGCCCGAATTGCCGATCAATGGTTACCACTGAAAAATGGATCCAATATGGCTCTGATTAATGCATTTGCGAATGTGTTGATTGAAGAAGGGTTATATGACGCTGATTTTGTTGCACAAAATGCTGACAATTTTGAAGAGTATTGTAAGGCTGTTAAAAAATATACTCCAGAGTATGTAGAAACTATTACAGGGTTAAAAGCCGAAGAAATTCGCCAGGCGATTCGTACCTATGCTAATGCATCTGAGTCGATGATTTTATGGGGTATGGGTGTTACGCAATATGGTCAAGCTGTTGATGTTGTTAAAGGCCTTGCCAGTCTTGCAGTTATAACAGGTAACTTTGGTCGTCGTGGTGTGGGCGTAGGTCCTGTGCGAGGACAGAATAATGTTCAGGGTACCTGTGATATGGGCATGTTACCTAATGTTTATCCTGGCTATCAAAATGTAGATGATGATGAGGTTAGAGCTAAGTTTGAAAAAGCGTGGGGAGTTCCATTATCGCCCAAACCTGGTTACACCTTAACAACGTTAGGCCACAGGGTAGAAGATGGCAGCTGTAAGGCATACTATATCTTTGGTGAAGATCCTGCGCAGACAGAAGCCGATCTGGCTCATTTGCGTAAAACCATCAGAGGTATGGAGTTAGTAATTGTTCAAGATATCTTTATGACACAGACTGCCGAGATGGCCGATGTGATCTTCCCTGCAACCAGCTGGGGTGAACATGATTGTATCTATTCAAGTGCAGATCGTGGGTTTCAGCGCAGTTTAGCGGCGATCAATCCACCCGATAATGTTAAGCATGATTGGGAGATCTTTTGTTTAATGTCGACGGCAATGGGCTATCCCATGTCCTATCGTAATACCGAAGAAATTTGGGATGAAGTGAGAAGTATTGCGCCTTTATTTGCGGGGGCAACTTTCGAGAAAATGGAGGGACTTAAAACCGTTCAATGGCCTTGTCCAACTGAGGACCATCCAGGTACCTCTTTCTTGTTCGAGGGGGCAAAGTTTACGACACCAAATGGAAGAGCCCAGTTATTTGCTAGCGAATGGCGACCACCATTGGAGCAACCAGATCATGAATATCCTTTTGTACTGTCAACAGTACGTGAAGTAGGACATTATTCATGTCGCTCTATGACGGGCAACTGTTCTGCGTTGCAGACGTTAGCTGATGAGCCAGGTTATGTGCAAATTCACCAAGATGATGCTAAAGCACTTGGGATCCGTGATCAGCAGCTAGTGTGGGTATCGTCCCGTCGGGGTAAAGTGATAACCCGTCTCGCCGTTAATGAGCGAGTCAACAAGGGGGTAGTCTATATGACTTACCAGTGGTGGATTGGTGCTTGTAATGAGCTGACAATAGAGCACTTAGATCCGATATCTTTTACACCTGAGTATAAGTATTGTGCAGTTAACATTGAAGTCATTAAAGACCAAACTTGGGCAGAAAACTATGTTCAGACTGAATATACTGCACTCAAATCTAAATTGAGGAAAACGGCTGCAGCAACAATCTAGTTGTGATCTATCTCTCGGTATTTTCTGTATTGTAAGGCAGTGCCGAGAGAATGGATTTTACTATTTTAATCAGCATAAATTTAACCACTGTTAAAAAAGTGTAATAGTTTGACAAGTATCACTTTAATTACTATGTGAGTAAAGAGATTCAGATCTCTGTCACTGTGAAAATAAGATGATTTTATATAATTTTATTTAAGCTGTGAGCACTAAAGTGAGGAAGTGATGTTGAGAATGCAGAGTGTCCCTTTAATGGATGAAATCACTGCTGAATGGGATCCTATATTTTTGGATGTTGCTCATGATCTACTGTCAGCAAAAAATATTTCGTCATTTGTTACTCAACTTAGCCATTACGACTTTGGATTCATTAAACTAAAAAACATAAATATTTTAATAAATGATTACGATAGTAATAAAATTGCTATTTTTTATATAGATTCTGTTTCTCTTCGATGTGACAAAATATTAAGGGATCCATTTCAAGGTACAGATAAAAATGGATACGTTGAAATTTTAGACAGAGAATCATTTATCCGTAATAATTATTTTCTAGAAAACAACAAAATATACATGAGTCTTAATTCATATTGTAGGCAGCCACTTGTATCTGACAGGGGAGTAATTGGTTGTGTTGAGTATCTTAGTGAACAGGTCAATGCATTTGATGATGAAAAATTAAAAAAATTAAAACAACTGACAACAATTATAGCCATATCATTAGATAACGTACTTGAGAAGGAGCAGGCACATAAAAAAGAACAACGATTAAGAAGTGAGCGTGAAAGCTCTAAAGTATTAGTTGATATTACGAATGCGGTTATCAGCCAAGTAAGTCTTAAAGATCTCTCAACAACACTACATTTACATCTTAAAAAATATTTTAATATTGAGCATCTAAGTTTGATGTCAATTGATTCTATCTCGAATCAGCTTTTATGCCATGACGTGTCATCTGTTAGTGGAAATGATAATAATTATCAAGAACGAACCATTAATTTGTATGATACGCCAGCACAAATAGCAATCAAAAATAAAACACCACTTCTAATAAGTTTTAATGACCTTATTAGTTATAAGAGTAAATATAAATATTATGAACAAATAATAGAGAAAGGCTTAGGTTCTGCATGTGTTTTACCCCTCATATTTCGTGGTCATACTTTAGGGGCTATAAAGTTCTGTCATAGCGACCGAAATTATTTTAATCATTGTGATTTAGAACTGTTAATACAAGTTGCAGCTCGTGCGGCAATGGGACTCAATTACTTTCATCTTAATCAGGACGTTTTAGCTGTAACCTCAGCGAATGAAACCTTAGAGCTAGAGAGCGAGGTTAAGGATAATGAGGTATTTAGCGAAATTATTTATAAAAGCAGCGCAATGAATGAAGTGCTTAAAAAAGTGCAAATGGTGGCTCAGAGCGATTGTACCGTATTGATATTGGGTGAGACAGGCACAGGAAAAGAGCTCATTGCCAAAGCCGTTCATGATTTGAGTAAGAGAAAAAATAATGAGATGGTTAAAATGAATTGTGCATCAGTGCCCGCAGGCCTGTTTGAAAGCGATCTTTTCGGCCATGAGAGAGGAGCATTTACCGGTGCATTGTGCCAGCGTATCGGTCGATTCGAGAAGGCGGATAAAAGCAGTTTTTTTCTTGATGAAATTGGTGATATGCCACTGGAGTTACAGCCAAAATTGCTTAGGGTACTGCAAGAAAGTGAGTTCGAACGGGTCGGTAAGCATCAATTGATTAAGGTTAATGTGCGATTAATTGCTGCAACAAACCAGGATCTACTTGAAATGGTTAATAACAAGGAGTTTAGAGGGGATCTCTACTATCGGCTGAACGTTTTTCCGATTGTTCTCCCTCCACTACGTGAACGAAGAGAAGATATTCCTCTGTTAGCAAAACATTTTGTTAAGGAGATTTCAGCAAAGATGAATCGAAATATCATCACTATCACGTCAGAAACTCTGAGGTTGTTATCACTCTTGCCTTGGCTTGGAAACATACGAGAATTAAGAAATGTGATCGAAAGAGCAGTGATTTTAACCAGTGGTAAGGTTCTCGACTTGCCAGTGCATGAATTAAAAGCTTTGTTACCCGCAGAAAGTAATATTTTTAATCAACTAGAGGAGGAGGTGAGTTCAGTTTTAACTCACGAAGTACAAACCGAAGTTGATATTGAAAGAGAACATGTTATTCAGATTTTAAAAGAGACCAATGGCATAGTTGCAGGTCCCAAAGGAGCGGCAGTCCGATTAGGACTTAAGAGAACGACTCTGTTATCGAGAATGCAACGCCTGGGGATATCATCGAAAAGTTACGCTAACATCAGTTAACGCAACTGTCTCATATGGTCTGAATTGCTCATCAATATCGATTATAACATTTTCAATAATTAATGGGCTTGAAAGAAGTTATGTTAGCGACTAATGACTCAGAACATCAGACTGGGGTAATCAATCCCAACACAGTGCATCAATACCGTAAACATTCTTACTATAAGGTGGAGACAGATTTACTTGTTGTCGAAACCCCTGTAGCACTCATATACAATGGCATCTCTCATGTCGTTTTAATGTGTAGCTGCAATGATCTTGAGGAGCTTGCGGTTGGTTTTTCGTTGACTGAAGGGATCATTGAGCACTTTCATGATATCCATGACATTGAAGTTACTCGTAGCTGCAATGGTATCGAACTCCGTATTGAGCTTGCTAATCGTTGCTTGAGTAAACTTAAGAGCACTAGACGAAATATGGTGGGCAGAACTGGTTGTGGGATCTGCGGGGCTGAGAGCCTTGAAAGATTCGGTAAGCCACTGACTAAGCTAGATTTCAATCTAATTTTTCATATTGATGACATTGATATTGCCCTAGAACAGCTGAACCAGCATCAACAACTTAATGCATTAACTGGTGCGACTCACGCGGCGGCTTATATCAGTGCCAGCGGTGAGCTTTTGGCGATCAGAGAGGACGTCGGGCGTCATATTGCGTTAGATAAGTTAATTGGTTATATCGTCACCAATAGCTTATCTGGCGGCGCTATTTTGGTCACTAGCCGCGCAAGTTACGAGATGGTTCAAAAAACCATTACGGCGGGGGTGGAACTATTACTTGCTATCTCAGCAGCAACAGATATGGCTGTGACACTTGCCAAGAAAAACAATCTAACACTTATCGGTTTTTGCCGCCCAGGTAGAGCCAATATATACACTCATGTAAGCCGAGTTGAGCACTCGATTTCGACGCAGTTAGAGTTAGTGACCTAGTATTGCTTTCTTATTTACAATCGCTTAATGTTATAAATTGTGTTGATTTTATTGAGTTATTTTTATATAAAGTTTAAGTGACTGAAATCGTCAGATTGAAGTCTGGCTGCAAGTATTGCAGCAAGCCAACATCAAACTGCGTCTGTTCAAGTTAGCCCAATTCCAACTGTTACCACACCAAGTCTATGGACTTGCTTATTACGAGCCCCCCCCCCTGTATCGTTAGGAGAGCATGCTTCAGCAAGTATGGTATCGAGATGAGTCGTAAACCATGGCCGACTGGAGGGATACATTTTATCTAAATGGAAGCAAGCCTTGATCTTATCGGTCTCTGTTAATAGACTAGCGCCGGATTTATGCTAAGCAGAGACTAACCATGCGTGTGAGCGATTTTTCTTTTGAACTTCCTGACGAGCTTATTGCCCGATATCCTGCCGCTGAACGTACCTCTTC
>JBAHZX010000070.1:0-32841 GCA_037132815.1 Shewanella sp. | reverse complement strand
GC
Source organism: Shewanella sp. (assembly GCA_037132815.1). Lineage (GTDB taxonomy): Bacteria > Pseudomonadota > Gammaproteobacteria > Enterobacterales > Shewanellaceae > Shewanella. The sequence continues at coordinate 32,839 of JBAHZX010000070.1, read as the reverse complement.
CCTTCCTTACGGACTCAACAAACTCATAGGGGGTCTCTGCTTTAGCTTGGGCTTGATGTTAATTGTTATCTTAGGGGGAGAGCTTTTTACCTCTACCGTATTAACCATCACGGCCCGTGCCAGCCGACGCATCACCACTAAGGCTATGATGTATAACTGGGGAATCGTTTACCTAGGTAATTTCATCGGTGCCATGCTCTTAGTCGGTCTAATGATCGCATCAAAGCACTACGATGGAGCGCATGGTTTACTCGGTTTAGGATATATGACTACCGCTATCGCCAAACTTCATCATAGCTTTTTGCAAGCATTTTCCTTAGGTATCATGTGTAACATCATGGTTTGCTTGGCAGTTTGGATGGCTAGCGCAGGGAAAACTGTCACCGACAAATTATTTGCCGTGATATTACCTGTCGCCATGTTTGTCGCCGCTGGCTTTGAGCACTGCATAGCAAATATGTTTCTTATTCCGATGGCTATTTTTACTAAGCAAGCTACAACACCCGATTTTTGGGCAAACGCGGGCATAGATCCTGCTCAGTTTACCGATCTAACTTGGAGTCAATTCATACTCCATAATCTTGTCCCGGTCACTCTAGGTAATATTGTGGGCGGCGCTATTTTCGTAGGACTCACTTATTGGTTTGTATATCGCCGGCCTGAAATCATAAAGGCACAAAGCGAGAATCAAGCATAATTCTTAACAGAAGGTATTTACGATATGACAGAAAAAACAGAACAGTTTGCCAATGCATGGGAAGGATTCACCGCTGGCGATTGGAAAACCCAAGTCAATGTTCGTGACTTTATCCAGTCTAACTATGCTCCTTATGAAGGCAATGAATCATTTTTAGCTGATGCAACTGAAGCAACCACCAAGCTTTGGAATAAGGTGATGGTTGGGATCAAACAAGAAAACCAGACTCATGCACCTGTAGATTTCGACACAGACAAGGTATCTACCATTACATCCCATGAAGCTGGCTATATCGATCAAGAACTCGAGGCCATCGTAGGCCTTCAGACAGAAGCACCGCTAAAACGTGCCATGTTGCCAAATGGTGGCATCCGTATGGTAGAAAGTTCATGCAAGGCATACGATCGCGTACTTAATCCTGAGATTAAGTACGTCTATTCAGAGCTGAGAAAGACACACAATCAAGGTGTATTTGATATCTACACCCCAGAAATCATGCGCTGTCGTAAATCAGGGATCCTGACTGGTCTACCTGATGCCTACGGCCGTGGCCGTATTATCGGCGATTACCGTCGTATCGCACTTTACGGTATTGATTATTTGATGACCGACAAGTACACCCAATTTGGTTCTTTGCAAGAACGTTTCGAAACCGGCGAAGACTTAAGCGCTACCATGCAACTTCGTGAAGAGATAGCTGAGCAGCACAAAGCATTGGGCCAGATGAAGCTAATGGCAACCAGTTATGGTTTCGATATATCTAAGCCCGCAAGCAATGCTAAAGAAGCCATTCAATGGACTTATTTCGGTTATTTAGCCGCCGTTAAGAGCCAAAATGGCGCCGCTATGTCACTTGGCCGTACATCAAGTTTCCTCGATATCTTTATCGACCGTGATCTTAAAAATGGTAATTTGACTGAACAACAGGCTCAAGAGATGGTAGATCACTTCGTGATGAAGCTGCGTATGGTTCGTTTCTTACGTACCCCTGAATATGATGAGCTATTCTCTGGAGACCCTATCTGGGCAACGGAATCTATCGGCGGCATGGGTCTAGATGGCCGTACTCTGGTCACTAAATCAAGCTTCCGTTTCTTGCATACCCTGTATAACATGGGGGCGAGTCCTGAGCCGAATATCACGGTGCTATGGTCTAATAAGCTACCATTAGGCTTTAAGAAATACTGTGCCAAAGTCTCTATCGACACAAGCTCTATCCAATACGAAAATGATGACCTTATGCGTCCGGACTTCAAGTCTGATGACTACGCCATCGCTTGTTGTGTAAGCCCCATGGTTATCGGTAAACACATGCAGTTTTTCGGTGCTCGAGCCAACTTAGCCAAGACTATGCTTTATGCCATTAATGGGGGTATCGATGAGAAACTTAAAACTCAAGTGGGTCCTAAGTTCGACGCCATTACCAGCGACACTCTAGATTTCGATGATGTCATGGCCCGTTTTGATAATATGATGGACTGGTTAGCGACTCAATATGTAAGTGCGCTCAACGCTATTCACTTCATGCATGACAAGTACTCCTATGAAGCTGCTCTAATGGCACTTCATGACCGTGACGTACGTCGAACCATGGCATGTGGTATTGCAGGATTATCTATCGCCGCCGACTCATTATCTGCAATAAAGTACGCCAAAGTTAAGCCCATCCGCGACGAAAATGGTATTGCTGTCGACTTCGACATTCAAGGTGATTACCCTAAATTCGGTAACAACGACGCTCGAGTCGATGACTTGGCCAATGATCTGGTCGAACGTTTTATGGCAAAAATTCGTCATATGAAGATGTACCGCAACGCCATACCAACTCAGTCTATACTGACTATAACCTCTAACGTGGTTTATGGTAAAAAAACAGGGACCACACCGGACGGACGCCTAGCAGGCTCTCCATTTGCACCGGGGGCGAACCCTATGCATGGTCGTGATGAGAAAGGTGCCATAGCCTCTTTGACTTCAGTAGCTAAACTACCATTTGCACATGCACAAGATGGGATCTCATATACCTTCTCTATCGTGCCAAATGCACTTGGTAAAGATGAAGATGGACGACGCACTAACCTTGCAGCACTTATGGATGGCTACTTTTCTCATAACGAGTCACGTGAGGGTGGCCAGCACCTAAACGTCAATGTGATGAATCGTGAGATGCTCGAAGATGCTATAGTCAATCCAGACAAATACCCTCAGCTCACTATCCGAGTTTCAGGTTATGCTGTTCGCTTCAATGCCTTGACACCAGAGCAGCAACAAGACGTTATCACACGTACCTTCACAAAGGGTATGTAAACCTAGTTAACGTCAAATGAGTCAGGCTGTAGCTAAATCAAGACAGCCTGCTTTAACAAAACAAGGACAATAAATGGCAGTAAAAGGTCGGATCCACTCACTGGAATCCTTTGGTACTGTAGATGGACCAGGCATAAGGTTCATCACTTTCATGCAAGGTTGTCTGATGCGCTGCCAATACTGTCATAACCGTGATACTTGGGATCTTCATGGAGGACGAGAGGTCGAAGTCGAAGAACTCATGGAGCAGATCATTAGCTATAGGCCGTTCCTCGAAGCCAGTGGCGGTGGTGTAACTGCCAGTGGAGGCGAAGCCATCCTACAGGCAGAATTTGTCTCAGCTCTGTTCGCAGAATGTAAAAAAGAATCGATTCACACTTGCCTTGATACCAATGGCTTTGTACGCAAATACACGCCGATTATAGATGAACTACTCGAGAATACCGATCTGGTCTTGCTCGATATTAAACATATAGATGATCAAAGACATATAGACCTTACACAGGTCAGCAACCATCGCACATTAGAATTTGCACAGTATCTGAATAAAAAACAACAAAAAACTTGGATTCGTTACGTAGTTGTTGGTGGTTTTACCGATGATATTGGAGCCGCTCAACGTCTGAGTGATTTTTTAAAACCCATGACTAATATTGAGAAAGTAGAGCTCCTACCCTATCACGAACTGGGAAAACATAAATGGGAGGCCATGGGAGAAACATACCAACTCGATAATATCTCACCACCATCGAGTGAAACCATGGAACAGATTAAGAAGGTCTTTGTGGAAGCTGGGATCGATGCCATCTACTAGCAGCAATTGTTGATGATGATACACGCCTCTCCATTAACTATAAAATTAAAGTTCTTCCCAATAAGTATCATCTAAACGCTCGAAGGCCAACTTTAATAAAAGTGCCATATCGAGATAACAGGCTCTCGGACCAAGAGGACGATGTTTGACTTGCATACTCGAAAGTTTAGCAGTCAATTGATCGCACCAATCAAGCAAAGATAGAGGCAAGGGATGGCGTGCTCGCCAGCCAAGCCAGAGCAGCCCCTGAATGGGTAAACTGAGAAAAAATAGGGCAATTGTAATTGCTTGGGGCAAGAAGCCCCAACCATGGATATAAACTTGACTCGCAGCAGCCAAAAGGGCAAGCACTGGCATCAAGGTCACTGCAAGCTGAGTTGCCTTGATAACCCGATATTCGGGAAAGTAAAAACTAAGTTGTCTGACCATAGGCCAAGTCTTCATATAACGACAACCAACGCCCAGGGTTTTGATAACTTTAATACTCAACTAAGACACCTATTTATATGAATACTGCTTTTACCATAGCACATGCAGCAATAGAGCCCCAAGGCCTTGCAAAAGCTAAATCAGCAATCCCAGGCTCCGACACCGAAGCACTGCTAACGATTTCGGCGACTACTACCAATAAAAGTCATCGTGTTCATTGATAAATAATTATAGTATTAAAAAGGGTTAAAATATGTCAAACAAACTGGTATTAGTACTTAATTGCGGTAGCTCGTCATTAAAATTTGCGGTTATCGACGCTTCTACGGGTGATAACCAGATCTCAGGCCTTGCTGAATGTTTTGGGCTAGAAGACTCTCGTATCAAGTGGAAAGTCAAAGATAAGAAACAAGAAGCAAGCCTAGGTGCATTCACCGCTCACAGTGAAGCAGTAGAATATATTGTTAATAATATATTAAGCACTCATCCGCAAATTGCCGAACAGATCCTAGCTATCGGCCATCGTGTGGTTCATGGCGGGGAAAAATTTACTCACTCGGTCATCATAGACAAATCAGTCATTCAAGGTATCGAAGACTGCGCCGCACTCGCACCTCTGCATAATCCAGCTCATCTCATCGGTATTCACGCCGCCCAAGCCGCCTTCCCTGATCTACCTCAGGTTGCCGTGTTCGATACCGCATTCCATCAAACCATGCCAGAGAAGGCCTTTATTTATGCCCTCCCTTATAAGCTATATCGTGAAAACAGCATACGTCGTTATGGCATGCATGGTACCAGCCACCTGTTCGTCAGCCGTGAAGCCGCTAAGGTTATGGGTAAGAATATAGAAGAAACTAATATCATTTGTGCTCACTTAGGTAATGGGGCTTCAGTCACGGCCATCAAAGGCGGAAAGAGCGTCGATACCTCTATGGGTCTAACTCCGCTTGAAGGCCTAGTCATGGGCACACGTTGTGGTGATATCGACCCTTCCATAATACATCATCTTGTTAGCCGTCTCGGTTACACCTTAGACGAAGTTAACCACATGATGAATAAGCAAAGTGGTTTATTAGGGATCTCTGAACTAACTAACGATTGCCGCGGCATCGAAGAAGGCTACCAACAAGGTCATAAGGGAGCCACCTTGGCACTGGATATTTTCTGCTACCGCTTAGCAAAATACATTGCATCTTATACTGTGCCTTTAGGTCATCTGGACGCCTTGGTGTTCACCGGTGGCATCGGCGAGAACTCAGATCTTATTCGAACTAAAGTTCTCGACTTGTTAGCCATCTTCGGCTTTGAGATTGATAATGATCGCAATAAAGCGGCACGTTTTGGTCATCAAGGCCAAATCACTACAGACAAGGGCCCTATCGCCTTGGTTATTCCAACGAATGAAGAGTGGGTCATCGCAGAAGATGCAATGAGTCTGCTGAAATAAACTCTGACAGGTATAAAGCCATTTTTCAGCTTAAACCTATTACTCAAGTCATAGTGTAAGCTAAAATCCGGCATACTCAGATTAAATACTATGCCACCCTAAGTTTCCGCAAGAGGTTGTTATGTCTCGTAATATCATGTTAATTCCCATAGGTATAGGTGTAGGCCTTACCTCTATCAGTCTAGGCTTAGTTCGTGCTTTTGAGCACCATGGAGTGAAAGTTCGCTTCTTCAAGCCTATCGCTCAACAACGTCCACAAGACTCAGGGCCTGAACGTTCAACCACCATCCTGAGCAAATCTCCAACGGTTAATCCACTCGATCCTTTCGATATGGAACACGCTGTAAACTTAGTTCGCGGCGATAAAATAGATATGTTGATGGAACAAATTATCGCTCGCGTCAGTGAATGTACCGATGAGACTGAGACTTTGGTCATTGAAGGCTTGGTACAGGCCCGTAACCACCCTTTCTCTAGCGATGTCAACTATGCCATTGCTAAAGCGCTCGATGCCGATGTCATCTTCATCGCCACCCCAGGTAATGAAAGCGCCACAGCCTTAATGAACCGTTTAGAAATAGCCCATAACTCTTGGGGCGGAAGGAAGAACAAGCGTATCATCGGTGCCATAATCAATAAAATTGGCGCCCCTGTCGACGAGGAAGGACGCACACGACCGGACCTATCAGAGGTATTCGATCATCAAGAAATCCAACGTTCCGATGCGGCGAACATGTTCCAGTTGCCAGGTAAAAGTTCACTGCGCATACTAGGCAGCGTACCCTATAATTTAGATCTAGTTGCACCTCGCGCCTCCGATCTTGCCAAGCACCTTAATGCGAAGATTATCAATGCTGGTGACATGCACACTCGTCGTCTGCGTAAAGTTACCTTCTGTGCCCGCAGCATCCCCAACATGGTTACTCACATCAAAACTGACTCCTTACTTGTCACATCAGGCGATCGCTCGGATGTCATCGTTGCCGCGTGTCTGGCTTCGATGAATGGTGTCAAAATTGGTGCCCTGCTGCTCACGGGAAATTATGAACCAGAGCCAGAGATTATGGCACTGTGTGAGCAAGCCTTCGAAACCGGGCTCCCGGTATTTCTTATCAATAGCAATACCTGGCAAACATCACTTAATATTCAGCGTTTTGATCACGAAGTGCCTGTGGATGATGCCGTGCGCATCGAAGAAGTTCAGGAATTCATGGCCAGTCATATCGATCAACATTGGATAGAATCCGCCACCAAAAACTCTCCTCGTGAGCACCATCTATCTCCACCAGCATTTAGATATAAGCTAACTGAGTTGGCAAGAGCCGCGCGTCGAACCATAGTGCTGCCCGAAGGTAATGAACCTCGCATTATCGAAGCTGCCAGTATCAGTGCTGAGCGAGGTATTGCTAAATGCATTCTTCTGGGTAACAAAGAGGAGATCACACGTATTGCAAGCCAACAAGGTGTAACCTTAGGCAAAGGGATCGAGATCATCGATCCGCAAACGGTCCGTGAACGTTATGTGGAGCCCATGCTGGATCTACGCCGTCATAAAGGACTCACAGAAGTCGTAGCTCGTGAGCAGCTGGAAGATAACATGGTGTTAGGTACCATGATGGTTGCTCAAGATGAAGTCGATGGTATCGTCTCTGGTGCAATTAATACTACAGCCAATACTATTCGTCCTCCTTTACAGCTGATTAAAACAGCACCTGGAGCCAGCCTAGTCTCATCTATTTTCTTCATGCTGATGCCTGATCAGGTATTGATCTACGGGGATTGTGCCATCAACCCAGATCCTAATGCCGAGCAACTTGCCGATATCGCCATTCAGTCAGCCGAATCGGCTATCGCATTCGGTATCAAACCAAGAGTTGCCATGATCAGCTATTCAACTGGCAACTCAGGCACGGGATCAGATGTGGATAAGGTTCGCGAAGCCACTCGAATTGCCAAGGAAAAACGTCCTGATCTTATCATAGACGGACCACTTCAATACGATGCTGCTGTCATGCCAAATGTAGCCCAATCTAAAGCACCAAACAGCCCTGTTGCTGGCCAGGCAACCGTGTTTGTGTTCCCCGATCTCAATACGGGTAATACAACTTATAAGGCGGTACAGAGAAGTGCAGATTTGATCAGCATAGGCCCCATGCTCCAAGGCATGCGCAAACCAGTAAATGACTTGTCTCGGGGCGCTCTTGTCGATGATATCGTCTACACCATAGCCCTGACGGCGATTCAAGCATCGCAAGGTGAACAGGCATAATATATGCCTGTTCAGTAGATCTAAGTAAACAAAAAACCTCTCTAGCCACAAGCTAGAGAGGTTTGTATAAATGAGATAAATTAAGCCAAAAAGAGATCGGATATTATTAAATACAGCAATGCGTCATTTTTTAACCAGCACCTTAACCCCGTATTAAACATAGGCTTAAAAGTTATGCACCTAGTCTTCAACACACTTGTCCACAGGTTTTGTGGATAACCAATAAAAGTTAGTTACATTAGGTATGACTGAATAATATTTCCCTGTCAATATTTAAATATATATTTATTCGTCAGCCTTCCCTCTCTACTACAAAAATACAACAGTGGTACTGAGTCACTTTACTCGAGCCATAAAAATTGACCTTATGAGAAATATGGCTCTATTTAATCTCTTTTTCCTTGCCAACTATCTATCCCAACAACACATTGCACGAACTCTTCAGCAGAATTTACTTGGCCTACATCACACATAAATGATAATAATGTATCAACAAAAACAACAAGTTATTAACTACCCCGTAACATAGGTGTTAAGCTATTACTATAATTCCTTCCGTAGTACAGGTACGTCATCAACCTCCCAGATCACCATGTAGATTGAAGGAAATAGATGCAAATCCCTTCAGACAACATACTGATGACGTTATCGTGAAGGTACACAGACTTAAAAAAGAGGCAAAGTTTGGATAAACGACAAAATCAGGCGACTACAAGAAATCGGCTCACATTGGAAATTATCGACCTTAAAGTATATAGATAAAATAAAAAATTCATGGTCAATAGACCATACACCAACGACTCAATTATTGACATTTAGCTCAGGTTTGCGCATTTTTACGCCTATACTTAAGCACTTTCAGCGCTTTATCAGTATTGATATCCGCGAAAATACTTGGATTACCCAGTTGCTCAACATACTCTAAACTAGGGCTAAACTCTTCAACTTGATTCATCAGAAAATTGATACTCAATTCCGGAGCATTGAGACACAGCAACACTTCACCATCAGGCGTTAATAATTCAGGCAGACGTTTCAACAGTCTCGAGTAATCTTTGGTCGCAACAAAGCTGCCTTTTTGGTTACTAGGTGGGTCGGCGATGATCATTTCGTAGGGACCAAGTCTAGTTAACTTACCCCAAGACTTGAAGATATCATGGCCAAAAAAACGAGCGCCCGCAGTGAACCCATTGAGTTGATGATTCTGTTTACCAATCGACAACGCACCTTTACTCATATCAATATTGACAACGCTATCACAGCCACCTCGCAATGCGGCCACAGAAAATGCACAAGTATATGAAAAGAGATTAAGTACCTTTTTGCCTTGAGCATGTTGCTTCACCCATTGGCGACCATTTTTCATATCGAGAAACAGGCCATGATTCTGCCCTTTTAGCAGATGAACATAATATTTAGCACCATTTTCGATCACGGTGTGCTTATCTGGGATATTACCCTCCAACAGTTTGGTTTGCGTACGTCCACCACTTCGATATTGGAATACCAGATTTAGACCCTCACTTCCTTTAAGCTCCTGCCAACGCAGTTTAATCAATTGTGTTACCAGCGTTAAAGTTTCTACTTCTAAAGGCTTAAAACTCGTTAACAGAAGCACAGGCGGGTACCAATCTAAGCAGATATGCTCAGATCCTAAATATAATCCACCCCGACCATGAAAAAGACGGTTAACTTCCTCCCCCAAGGTCATCTTATTTAACTCATCAAAAAATAACTGCATGCCACTCACTTGTCAAAATTTGTATTTGAGTCTCGTCGATACATGCTTAAACAGACTGAGACATCGGCTTTTCTTCCTTATCATCGCCAGAACTAACATCAACATCACCGGCCAATAATATCGCTAACCAGCTTCCTCCCTGACTCGATTCAAGCGCCATTTTTACAATCATGGTTAAGGGAACTGATAATAACATGCCCACTGAGCCTAATAACCAGCCCCAAAAAATTAATGACAAGAAAACCACTAAGGTCGAAAGACCTAAGCCCTTGCCCATATACCTAGGCTCGATAGCATTTCCCATGACCATGTTAGTACCTAAATAAAGTAAAGCTGTAGCGCCTGCTGAGGCTGGACCAAGTTGAATAAATGCCAACAGGACAGAAGGAATGGCAGCAATAATTGAACCTATATTAGGTATATAATTAAATAGGAAGGCGATAACCCCCCATAAAAGAGCATAATCCACACCGATAATGGCTAAACCAAATCCAACTATCACACCCGTCGCCAGACTCACTAGCGTTTTAATCACCATATACTGATTGACCGAGTGTAAAAACTTATCTATTTGCTGCATTCCCATCTCAGGATCATCTAAAGCAAAATGTAACTTCTTAGGCAAGGTCTGAGATTCAAACAGCATAAACACCACCGTGAGAATGATTAAAAATAGATTAGCCATCACTCCCCCCACACCCGTCAGCATATTGGTGGTCATGGAAAGCGCGATACCTGGATCAAAATAGGCCAAAACCTGCTCTTTGGTGATAATAATATTAAATGTTTGCAGTTTTTTAATTATCCAACCAAATTGCTCCACAAGCTGATCACGGTAATGAGGCAACTGGCTAGAAAATTCATTGATTGAACTACCGACAATTTGTGCTAACCACAAACCCATCATAACAATGAACACCATCAAAAAGAGAACAGCCAAAGATCTCGGTACTTTAAGACGTGTAATCCCTGTAATAACGGGATTACAGATAACAGCGATAAAAGCTGAAAGCACAAACGGCACCACAATCGGGCTGGCCGCCTTAATTCCGGCTAAAATCACCACAATAAATGCCATGATTGCAAATCCTTTGTAGGCAACAGATTGGGTATCAATTCTTGGCATATGAATATAATCCTTCATGATTAACTAATAGGTTGATAGTATTGATAATAGATAACTCTTAAAAACAATTTCAGCATGGAGCAATGATTCGAATGAGACCAGAAATCGCCATTATCCGCATCAAAAACTTACGACTTAGGACATTTATTGGTATCAAGGATGACGAAATTCAAAACAAACAAGATATCTTGATCAATGCAGAAATCCATTACTGTGCTAATAAGGCACGTAATAGTGACAATATGGATGATGCATTGAATTATCGCACAATTACCAAAAAAATCATTGAATTAGTTGAACATAATCGGTTTAACTTATTAGAAAACCTCACGGGCCAAGTGCTCGACTTGATCAGTGGTCATGCTTGGGTTGAATTTGCAAGCATTGAAATCGATAAGCCTCACGCACTTCGCTTTGCTGATTCTGTATCTCTATCCCTTTGTTACAGTAAAATAAATAACATATAGATACCTGTATGCTTAAGCGCTTTACAGACCTATAACTTAACTTGATAAATAAGATGCTATCATCTCATAGGCTAAACATTCTGCTCCCAGATACATTATCAAAGGCCTTGTATGCAAAATACATCTCTCTGCTACAATAGAAACTATGCTAATTTATCATTAGAAATACTGGACAATGAAAATATTGATCACGGGAGCAACAGGATTCATTGGCCACCAGCTCGTCAATGTTTTGAGCCATGAAAATGAACTGACTATTTTAACCCGCTCCCCCGCTTCAGCTCATCAGCAGCTCGGGGCTGAACATCAATATTTGGCTAACTTAACCTCAGTATCAGATTTGAATGAATTTGATGCTGTGATTAACCTTGCTGGTGAGCCGATTGCCAATAAGCGTTGGTCAGAAAAACAAAAACTATTGATTTGTCAGAGTCGTTGGGACATAACCTCACGGATTGCTGAATTAATTAAAGCCAGTGATAATCCGCCTAATGTATTGGTTAGCTCTTCAGCAGTAGGTATTTATGGCCCGCAAGGTACTCAGTTCATCGATGAATCCTATACTTTAGTTTCACTCGAGGAAAAAACCGCCACTAACTTCCCTTTAAAGGTTTGCTCTCATTGGGAAAAACTTGCGCTATCGGCTCAGTCAGACAACACGAGGGTCTGCATCATTCGTATTGGATTAGTACTGGGTTTATCTGGTGGGGCACTCGCCAAAATGCTGTTGCCATTTAAACTAGGTTTAGGAGGCCCCATTGGAACAGGTCAGCAAGGAATGAGCTGGATTCATCAAGAAGATCAAATTAATTTAATCCTCTTTTTACTCAGACAGGCTAAATGCCAAGGAGTATTCAATGCTACCGCACCGTATCCTGTTAATAATCGCGAATTTTCTAAACTACTAGGACAAACACTCTCTCGGCCAGCATTTATACCAATGCCAGCCGTGATATTACAACTGCTGTTAGGGGAAATGTCAGAGTTGCTCACACAAGGGCAATATGTGGTACCAAGCCGAGCCTTAGAAGCAGGCTACAGATTTAAGTACCCAGTGTTAACTCAGGCTTTTGAAGCACTTCTGTCCCAAATAAACCACCATTAGCAGTTAATATGCCTACGCCTTTTAAGGTGTTTACTTGGTCATGAACTTAATGGAATAGGTATAATGCTAGCCTGCTTTAAGCAAATCACTGCAAGACTTGTTCAACAACTGTCGGCAACGCCACACACCTAAAATCGCGACCATAATAGCACCACACAAAGGTGCCATTCCCCACCAAGGCCAATGCATATAAACATTCAACTCGAACACCTGTGTTTTGAGCAAATAGAGGATAAACTCAGCGACAATCACAGCTAACACCCCGGCTATGGCGCCCAATAAAGCAAATTCGAGCCCAGTAGCCATTCTCAATAGCCAGCCCGATGCACCAAAAGTTCGTAACACAGCCAGCTCTCTCTGCCTGGTTGCCATACCAGCTTCGGTTTGAGCTATCATTACTAGGCTGCTGGCCAACACCACCAACACTAACACTAAAGTCAGGGACAGCGAGACCTGATCAATGATCTGTCGCAACTGCTTTATCATAATGCCCACATCTATAATGGATATGGTAGGAAATTGCTTGATGATATCTAGAATGACCTGGGACTTATTATCATCCAGATGAAAACTCGCCATCGAGGTATAAGCAAAGTCTCCCAACGACTCCTTAGTAAAAATCATAAAAAAATTGGGCTGCAATGTCTCCCAGTGAACGGCGCGAAAACTGGCAACCTTGACCACTAAGGTTTGGTTATCAATAACAAAAGTCAGACTATCGCCTATCTTGAGATCTAACCGCTCTGCAACCCCCGACTCCACCGATACATCATCAGGGTTGACATTAAACTCTCCTGCTACTATTTCATTATTAGGCGGCAAACGGTCTCGCCAAGTGAGATTGAGCTCTCGTGAGATCCCTTTCCTCCCCTCGACACCCGCCTTGATCTGCTCAGATGTAATAAATCCCTCACCATTCACCGCCGTTAATCGACCTCTAATAACAGGATAAATATCTGTAGTTTTAACCGTATTAGCGGCCAGATAGCGCGCTAAGGGGCTGACTTCATTGGGTGCGATGTTAACTAGAAAGTAATTGGGTGCATTTTCAGGTAGCTGCTTCTGCCATTCATTAAGTAAATCTTGCCTCAAGGCAAAGATGGTCAGTAATAACACGAGAGCGCTACTGAAACCGACGAGCTGAATGGCATTTTGTTTAGCCCGACGTCTCAAACCTGCCAAGGCTAATTGCAATGGGTTAGTGGTTTTCATGCCCACGCTATGACCCATACGGATCATAAAAAAACCTAACACGCTCAAAAGCAGACCTAGCAAAAGTACACCGGCGACAACCGTTAAGGTTAATACAAGACTGCCTGAATAAAGGTAACCCAGCAGCGCCATAGCTGTCAGGCTCAATAGCAGGTGAAGCCACATACCCAATTGTAGCCCCTCTAGCTGACGCTGCAGAACCCGCAATGGTGGAATTGATAATAGCCTGATTAAGGGGTAAGCCGAGAACATAAAGGCGCTGATAAAGCCAGTGGCAAGCCCCAGTAACATCGGCCTAGCGAAAGGTGGGGAATAAGCGGCGATTTCAGGTGGCAACAAAGAACTTATTGCCATATCTAAAATAAAACCACCGAGCAAACCAAGCACCACCCCTAGTAGAGTAACTAGCAGCAGGTGCATGCCAAACAAGGTGCGGATCTGCTTAGCAGAGGCCCCGAAAGTCTTGAGCATGGCAACAACGTCATAATGGCGTTGGCAATACCTCTGTGCGGCAATGCCAATTGCCGCACAGGCCAAAGCAATACCCAATAGGCTCGCTAACAAGAGGAAACGTTCCGCCCGTTTAACCGCATCGGCAATAGGTGAGTCACCGGTCTGCACATCTATCCAGCGCTGACTGTTATTGAGTATTGGTTTCACATAGGCTTCAAACTGGTTAAGTTGAGCCACATCACCGGTAAATTGCGCCAAGTAGGTCACTCGACTACCAGGCTGGATCACACCCGTTCCAGCCACATCAGCCATGCGCATTAAGACCACGGGAGAGGAAGCAAAAGGATTGAATCCAGCATCAGGTAATCGGGATATCTCTTGACTCAAAGAGAACTGAGCATTACCGAGTTCTAAAGATGTTGGATAACCCAGCATCCCTCCTAAACGAGTTTCAAACCAAATTTGTCCTAAGCTGGGTAAGGGATCACGGCTATCGGAGTTAAGCTCAATCTTACCCTTAAGAGGATATCCTGGCTCCACGGCACGGACTGTGACTAATTGGAACTTATCTTTCGCAAAAACCATAGAGTTAAACTGTAAACTGGAGACTCTCTTCAATCCTAGCTCATCGGCTTTAGTGAGTATCGATTCATCAATCTTAGTCGGTGATTTTATGATCCTATCAGCGGCAATAAATTTTGATGCTTGACCATTAATGGCTAACTGCAACCGCTCACTGACTCGTGCCAAACCTGTCACAGATAATACGGCTAAAGTAATAGCCACAACAATAAGCAGTAGCTGCCCCTGTAAGAGTTCTCGTTTAAACAAACGCCATGCCAGACTAATCTCCATCAGCTTACCTCCGCTTTCGTCAGCTGATCACTCGCGGAGACTAACGATGGTTTAATGGCATCTAATGGCTCTACTCTGGCCTCATTTAGCTCACCCGAGTCCATCAACAACTGACGCTCACATCGATTTGCCAGCACTAAATCATGAGTAACTAAAACCAGAGTCGTCGAGCTCTCTCGGTTGAGCTCAAACAACATGTCTGCCACCTTCTTACTGTTAGCCGCATCCAGGTTTCCCGTAGGCTCATCGGCAAATAATACCTTAGGCTTACAAATAAATGCTCTGGCAATAGCAACCCGTTGTTGCTCACCTCCGGAGAGTTGATTGGGAAAATGATTCAATCTATGGCTTAACCCTACTCTATCTAACATGGCCTGAGCCTTCTCTTTGGCTTTAGCAATCCCTGCCAGTTCAGCAGGCAGCATGACATTTTCTAGGGCGTTGAGTGTATCGACCAACATAAATGACTGGAAAATAAAGCTGACTTTCTGCTTGCGCATTGCCGCCTTCTTTTCTTCATCTAAATTTTGTATGGCAATGCCATCTAAAATGATCTCACCTGAGGTAGGAGAATCCAACGCCGCGAGTAAACCGAGTAGGGTCGATTTTCCAGATCCTGATGGCCCAAGAATAGCGATACTTTCTCCATGCTTGACATCCATATTGATGCCGTTGAGGATAGTAAGTTCTCCCTCTTGGGTAGCCACTGACTTAACGAGATTTTTAACTGTGATAGCACTGACATCTGACATAAAACCCTTCTCTTCCATCATATTTAGACGCTTATTGACTCTGCTAACTTTAACCTGTCTTCTCATCAGCACTCAAGTATTAACCGCCCCTATATTAATCCTAGGAGATAGCTTAAGTGCAAGCTATGGAATCGATGAAGATGAAGGTTGGGTCCATTTGTTAAGTGCTAAACTGCCGGAACATAAGATAATAAATGGATCAGTCAGTGGTGAAACGACGGCTGGGGGATTACGTAGACTCCCCGCCCTGCTTGAATCTGCTCAACCTATGTTGGTCTTAATCGAATTGGGAGGCAATGATGGATTACGCGGATTTACCCCCCAACAGCTGAAAGAAAATCTTACAAAAATAATCACTTTATCCCAAAAAAAACATGCAAAAGTGCTCTTAAGTGAAGTTATGGTACCGCCAAACTATGGATCCAGATATGCGAAGATGTTTGCCGATGTTTATAAGCAGTTAGCAAAAGAGCATGAAATCACCCTTATGCCATTTTTTATGAAAGATATTGCCATCTATCCCGAATTGATGCAAAGAGACGGAATTCACCCCAATGCCCAAGCACAGATGCAGATTGCCGAATTCATACAGCCTTGGGTAACACAAATCTTAGAAACTAAATCTCATTAATTACTGAAATTTCAAGTTTTTTACGTTACTTTACCCATTTTTACACTTACTCATCTATACCTATTGCTCTCATCGTTATATAAATAACATTAAGTTTATTTTACTTTCTAGTGCCTGTAATTAAGGCCCTACTCTTTTATTGAAAACAAAAATATGAATAATAAATTCGTCGTTATAATTGTTATATGTTTAGCTGTAACCTTTGGTTTAGTTTATTACTTTTTAAAACCTTCAGATGAAAAAACCAACTACGTGTCAGAGCCTGTTCTACGAGGCTCAATTGAAGATACCGTTTTAGCCAATGGCATGTTACAAGCATCTAGACTCGTCAGTGTCGGCGCTCAAGTTTCAGGACAAATTGAAAAACTCGCCGTGAAACTTGGCGATGAAATAAAAAAAGATGACTTGGTTGCACAAATAGACAGCTTAACTCAGCAAAACAGTTTGAAAAATGCTCAAGCATCTTTAGCGAGCTTAAGAGCCCAGTATCAAGCTAAACAAGCACAAATCAAACAAGCTAGCTATGAATACCAACGACAAAAAAATATGCTGTCAGCCAATGCAAGTACACGTACTAACTTTGAAAGTGCCGAAGCAAACCTAACCATCTATCATGCAGAACTTAAACAACTTGACGCAGAAATCGAGCAAGCCTTAATCAATGTTGATAATGCTACGCTTGATTTAGGCTACACCACAATTAAAGCCCCCATGTCGGGAACGGTTGTTTACACTTCGGTAGTTGAAGGGCAAACGGTTAATTCTAACCAAACGACGCCAACAATCATTGAGATGGCAAATTTGGATGTGATGACCATTAAGGCACAAATTTCCGAAGCCGATGTTATTAACGTCAGTCCAGGCCAAAAAGTATACTTTACTATTCTCGGTCAACCCAATAAACGTTATCAGGGTAAGCTAAAAGCCATAGAACCGGGTCCAACTCTGATGGATGGTGATGATAAAAACCTTGAAGTCAGTGATAGTGATGCTGTGTATTACTATGGCCTATTTGACGTACCTAACCCAAATCGAATTCTACGCATAGGAATGACGGCGCAAGTGTCTATTATTTTAAAAAAATCAACCAATGCCCTGTTAGTACCATCTCAAGTGCTTATTCATACGTCCCATGGTTATCAAGTCCCAATACTTAACAATGGTCATTTGGAGCACCGTGATGTCAAGGTGGGTATCAACAACAAGATCAACGCTGAAATAATCTCTGGTCTAAAAGAAGGTGAGCAGATCGTATTAGGTGAGACTCAAAGTGGTGCAGCGATACCAAGTCGCCGTAGCCGTAGCCGCCAACCAATGGGATTTTAAGCCATGAGTGAAGCGCTATTAAACTTATGTAATATATCACGTTCATTTCCTGCTGGAGATGAATGCCTCACCGTACTTAATAATATCAACCTAACCATTAATCGCGGTGAAATGGTAGCAATCGTTGGGGCATCAGGTTCAGGTAAATCGACCTTAATGAATATTCTTGGCGGTCTAGATCAACCTTCTAAAGGTCGCTACTGGATCAATGGTCGTGATACCTCAATTTTGCTCCCTAACCAATTAGCCGAACTTCGCCGTGAATATTTTGGCTTTATTTTTCAGCGGTATCACTTGTTGGGCGACTTAACGGCATTACAAAATGTCGAAATGCCTGCAATATATGCAGGTCAAGATAAAGCTGTACGATTGGCTCGCTCTAAAGAACTGCTTTCTCGCCTCGGTTTAGCAGACCGTTTACAGCATAAGCCCAGTCAACTAAGTGGGGGCCAACAACAACGAGTATCTGTTGCCCGAGCATTGATGAACGGGGGGGATGTCATTCTGGCAGACGAACCTACCGGCGCTCTCGACAGTAAAAGTGGCGAAGAGATGATGTCACTACTGCAAGAGTTACATCAACTTGGACACACCATCATTTTAGTTACCCATGATATGACGGTCGCAAAACATGCCGAGCGCATTATTGAAATTAAAGATGGTGAAATCATTAAGGATTCGAGCAAACCGGTTATCAACAAGAACAAGCAAACACTGGTGCACACATCACAACATAGACAGGCAATATCTCGGCGTACATGGGACAGTTTGACTGAAGCACTTAATATGGCATTGATTGCCATGTCAAACCATAAGCTAAGAACCTTTCTAACCATGCTTGGCATTATTATTGGTATTGCCTCTGTGGTGTCTGTCGTTGCACTTGGAAATGGCTCACAGCAGGCTATTTTAGCTGATATATCTTCGATGGGAACTAACACTATAGATATTTCCCCAGGAAAAGGCTTTGGTGATCGGCGTTCAGGCCGTGTACGTACCTTAACTGCTGCAGATGCAGATGCACTGAGATCACTCCCTTTCGTTGACAGTGTTACACCGTCACTGAGCACCAATGCCACAGTTCGAATAGCCAACCAAGCAGTCACCGCATCGATATACGGAGTTGGACCAGAATACTTCCGCGTTCGTGGCTATGAACTTGCACAAGGCCAATACTGGAATAACCAGAGTGTGGATAGCTTAGCGCAAGAAGCTGTGATAGATGATAATACGCGTAAATCACTGTTTCCTAACAGTTCACCAATTGGAGCTGTGATCTTTGCTGGTAAATTACCCGTACGAATCATTGGCGTAACTAAAGCCAAAGAAAGCGCATTTGGAAACAGTGATTCACTCAGAATTTGGCTACCGTACACCACAGTGAGTGGCCGAATGACAGGCCAGAACTACTTAAACCGTATCTCTGTTCGGATTAATGATCTAACGCCTAGCACAGCAGCTGAACAGGCTATTATAGCCCTATTAAAGATGCGCCATGGCACACAAGATTTCTTTACAATTAACACCGACACAATTCAACAGAATATTAAAAAAACCACCTCAAATATGACTCTGCTGGTCTCTATGATTGCGGTAATATCATTAATTGTTGGCGGTATAGGTGTTATGAACATCATGCTGGTCTCGGTCACTGAACGAACCCGAGAAATAGGTGTACGGATGGCGGTTGGGGCACGCAAGTCTGATATATTGCATCAATTTTTAATTGAGGCAATATTAGTGTGTGTCTTGGGTGGCATAATCGGCATCGCATTATCCTACACGATAGGTTTGGTATTCGCCAACAGTGGTGGTAATTTCCAAATGATCTATTCAACCAACTCCATCTTAGCAGCGTTTATTTGCTCTACATTAATCGGTATCGTTTTTGGCTACATTCCCGCCAAAAATGCGGCACAATTAAACCCTGTCGATGCTTTATCAAGAGAATAAAAAAGAATTATGCCCACTAAGCAAACTCACATAATCTCGTTAATCATAACTGGCTTACTTATGTCTGGCTGTATTATGCGCACCGATTTCGAAGCGCCAAATATTGAACTACCACAGGCTTGGCAACATTCCGACAGCAGTAACGAACCTGTGACCATAAATAGATGGTGGACGCGTTTTAATGACCCAAAGCTTAATCAGGTTATCATCGATGTATTAGCAACAAATAATGATCTGGCAATGGCAACGCTAACGCTACATCAAGCAAGACTACAAGCGAACCTCTCTAGAGATGACTTTTACCCTGACACCAATATTAACGCGGCGGGTGATAAATCTAAATTACTCGACAGTGGCCAAACCTCAACAAACTACAGCGCTAATATTGGCGTTAGTTATGAGCTGGATTTATGGGGACGTGTTCAGGCAGCTGCAGATCAAACCAAATGGACAGCCATGGCAACACAGCAAGACCGAGAAGCGACGGCGCAGAGCTTAGTGGCTACAACAGCCACTCTGTATTGGCAAATAGGCTACCTAAATGACCGCTTGTCTCTAGGTCAATTAAACATCAAAGCTGCCGAAGACAGCTTAACCATGACCCAAAACCAATATATTAACGGCGCGATATCGCCCGTCAATGTATTGCAAGCTAAACGAATTTTATTGTCCCGAGAAACCACTCAAAGTCAATATCGTCAACAGTTGGTCGAATCACAGAATGCCTTTGCAATATTATTCAATCAACTACCACAACAAGATAACCATTTAAACAATTCCCTGCCAGATAATACTCTACCCAAGGTCGCAGTAGGTATTCCATCAGACTTATTAGTTCGTCGTCCTGACGTTAAATCTAAATTATTTGAGTTAAAATCAGCCTTGGCAAGTAAAGACCAAGTTAATGCATCATACATGCCTACGTTAACATTAACTGGGGCACTTGGAGGCTCATCTGACGCCTTAAAAGATCTACTCAGCGATCCAATTGGTACACTCGGTGCTGATTTAGTACTGCCATTTATTCAATGGAATGAAATGAGTTTGAACAATGAGATTGCCAAAATTCAGTATCAATCGGCAATTATTGACTATCGTCAAACCCTATTCAATGCATTTAATGATGTGAATAATGCCTTATCAGCAAGACAACAACTGAGCATTCAAGCTGATAAGTTACTTGAACAATATCAAAGCTCTGTAGCACTTCTAAAAATTTACGACAACCAATATATCAATGGTGCACTCGAATTCAAAGACTTGTTAGATGCCCAATCTGATGAAAGAGATGATAAAGCCAGCCTACTAGAGAATCGCTTTAATCAATATGTGGCTTTAGCCACCTTATACCAAGCTTTAGGTGGAGATGATGTCATGAAACTATAGTCATATTGGTATTTAAGAAAGGCCATCAATACACTCAATTCATGTAGTCGATATAACTTCTACCGCAGCTTCATCGGATCTTATACCGGTATTCTCTATGGTATAATACCCAAAATTTCAGCTCGTCACCATGCTTGTTATTAGCAAGTGACTCAGTACGCGGTTCAATAATGACTGTTATAAATCAAGACTTTATCGATAGTATAAGCCAAGACATGCCAGTTCATCTCTCTATGGATGACTTTATTCAATACAGTAAGCGTCCATTGAGAGCCTCTATCCGTGTCAACACCCTAAAAATATCTTCGGTTGATTTTATCGAGCTCATGAAACCTAAGGGCTGGACCCTCGACCCTATTCCATGGTGCTCAGACGGTTTCTGGATATCCCTCAACTGTGATATCCAATTAGGCAACACCATAGAACATCTTCAGGGTCTATTTTACATTCAAGAAGCCAGTTCAATGTTGCCACCGACAGCATTATTTTCTCAGCTAAATGAAACAGATAATACCACCATTCTTGATATGGCCTCGGCTCCAGGATCTAAGACAACACAAATTGCTGCCTTAATGAATAACTCTGGCTTACTTATCGCTAATGAGTATTCTTCAAGCCGGATAAAGGTTTTACATGCAAATATTCAACGCATGGGAGTCAGTAATACAGCCCTCACCCATTTCGATGCTCGGGTATTCGGTGAGTATCTTTATAATACGTTCGATGCTATCTTGCTCGATGCTCCCTGCAGCGGTGAAGGCACCATACGGAAAGACTCTGCAGCATTAAAAAATTGGAGCATAGAATCGAGCCAGTCGATTGTTACGACGCAAAAATCTCTGATTGAATCAGCTTTTCTGGCCTTAAAAACGGGTGGTGTTCTGGTGTATTCAACTTGTGCGCTCAGCCGATTTGAAAACCAAGAAGTGTGTCAACATTTAAAGGCGACCTACCCCGATGCCGTCGAGTTTGAATCCCTATGTGATCTGTTTATCGATGCAGATAAGGCCTGTACGCAAGAAGGTTTCTTGCATGTCTGGCCACAGATCTACAACAGTGAAGGCTTCTTTGTCGCTAAGATAAGGAAAACAGCAGACATAGACAGGCAAGTTGCCGAGCCAAAAAAGCAGAAAAACTTTCCCTTTATCCAAATATCCACTAAAACAGATACTGAGTTAAGGGCATATTTTAAGCATACCTTCACCATTGAGCTGCCAGTCAGAAGTCAGATAATGGAAAGGGATCAAGAATTTTGGTTATTTCCTCAAAAAATGCAGGATTTGATCGGGCGGATGCGCTTTCAGCGAATTGGAATAAAAATAGCAGACAGGTTAAAGCATGGTATTAAGGCGCAACATCAGGCAATACTGGCATTAAGTGCTCAAGCTAACATGGTTGAGCTATCGCAAGCTCAGGCAACCGAATATCTAATGGGGCGGGATATCCCTCTCGAAGCAGGCCTTAAGCCACTCGGAGAAGTGATTGTTAGCTACCATAACTCTCCGTTAGGCCTAGCGAAACATCTTGGGAAACGTTTGAAGAATAGCTTACCCAGAGAGCTTGTCAGGGACAAAATTGTGAATTCTGATGCAAGTAAAGATCAATGAATATTGACTTACAAACTTGCATACATAATGTGCATGTAAGCACGGAAAACTGGCTATATCGACTACGCTATCAACCAGAGAAATGCCTAATGAGATTCCCAACTGTCGCGTGCAGCATTTTAATTAGAGTCACCCCAAATCCAAAGCAATCGGAATAATTTATTCCCGTTCCACTTCAAAGTGCTGATGTCAGAGTAAACTGAGATAGAATAGATATGGGTATTTCCTGCAATTATCGCTTTCACCGACTGATATTAACGTCCGACTAACTTAGCTGCGTCAGTGAACAAATTGAAGAAATTATCTGTCGTATATCGAGCCAGCTCATCATAGGACTCTCCCCTTAACTCGGCGATAAACTCAGCGACATCTCGCACAAAAGCAGGTTGATTTTCCTTGCCTCTGTGAGGTACGGGCGCCAGATATGGAGAGTCGGTCTCGACTAACAGTCTGTCCTTAGGCACCTTTTTTATCACAGTACGCAACGCCTCTGCATTTCTAAACGTTGCAATGCCCGAAACTGAGATATAGAAACCTAGATCCATGGCCGCTTTAGCCATTTGCCAGTTTTCAGTGAAACAATGTAATACACCACCAACCTTATCTGCATGGCCATTCATTAAGAAATTTAGTGTGTCTTCTCTGGCATCTCGAGTATGTATAATTAACGGCTTATTAACTTGCACAGCAAGTTCTATCTGCTGTTCGAAACATTGCTGTTGCAGTACTTTAGTTTCATTCGCATAAAAGTAATCCAAGCCTGTTTCACCAATTGCGACAACCTTAGACTCTTTCACAAACTCATTGAGCTCTGTAGTATCCAAGCCCTCTTGTACATCCAAAGGGTGTACTCCTGCGGAGAGAAAAACTTGATCAAACTCCGCCATTTTATCTCTCATGGAAATAAAGCCTTGCTGGCGTATATTCACACACAAAAAGTAGTCAACTCCCCTGATTTTAGCATCTCTGATGATCTGTTTGAGTGATTGTTGATCGGGGGCAATTTTTAAGCGGTCAAGATGACAGTGAGAATCAATGAGCACGTGAGTTTCCAACAATATTATCAATCTAAAAAGGAAACACAGAATACATAGCTAGACAACAAGGGTCAATATAAGGTCGCTTGATAGACCATACACTCGATAAGGCTGATGTGGGAGCTAAATTGAAAACTCAACCTATTATTGAACAGCTATCTCATTAAGTTATTATATTCTAAGACAAAACCATTAAGAATAGCTAAATAGTTTACATTCGGCATTGCGGTTAACTTATGGTAAGTGTCCATTACCTTCATGCCAAGCTCCGTTATTTTGACTCTCAGTAACGCGTCTAAATCTGTCTGTCTTATCAATTTTTGCCTTAAGACTAAATATAAAACCTTAAGTGCATCAGATGATTGTTTTTCATTAACATGAATTAAACTAGCGCAGAGGTGGCCTGAGGACAAACTTTGAGCCCAGTCTTTTCTAAATTGTAGCAGCTGTGCGTATCGTTCGCTTTCTAACGCAAGAGCTAACTCCAAAGGGCCTCCCATCACAGGCAGACTCCAGGTTGTATCGGAAACAGATGGAGAACCTGTCAATAACCAAACTTTAATCTCCTCCATAGTTGGCAACTCAAAATGAACATGCTGACAACGACTCTTAATCGTTGGCATCAGTCTGGTTGGAGTATCGGATTGCAACAGCAGTAAGGTCTCTTTGCCTGGCTCTTCCAATGTTTTCAACAAGGCATTAGCCGATGCCTGATTAAACTGCTCACTATGATAGATCACAGCGACTCTACGTCCGCCTTGCTGTGATGTCATAGTCAGTTTTTGACACAGTTCACGTATCTGATCAACTTTAATCTGATGACCGTCAGCAGTGATTTGATAGAGATCTGGATGAGTATTCCCATCCAGTAGCTGACATGCTTTACAGAAACCACAGGCTCCTTGCTCAATTGGAGTCTGACACAGAGCGGCTTTCGCCAGTGCCCGTGTTAATTCCTCACCGCCATAGCCTTTATGTACACCCACTAAGTAGGCATGACCTAACGACCTAGCTTTTATTTGTTGAGTGAAATCACATATCGGGGCAGCAAGCCAAGGAATATGTTGCATTACCACCCCTGACTCTGTAGCAGAGCCAGAATATTTTTATGCACCTCGGCCATGGTCTGGCCAGCATTGATGACAGCAATAGTGTCATCATCTGCAGCAAAAGCTAGGAAAGTGGCTCTGGCTCGCTCGAAAAAGGCCAGCGACTGTTTCTCTATTCTATCTAACTCACCTCGGCTAGCCGCCCGCTGTAACCCTTGAGCAGGATCAATATCTAAATAAATGGTTAAATCTGGTTTAAAGTCGCCTAATGTTGCCTTGCTCACCACTTGCACTAAAGGCATCAGTCCACGACCGCCACCTTGATAAGCCAATGATGAAAGGTTATGCCTATCACCCAACACCCATAAACCACGGTTAAGAGCTGGTTTTATCACATTAGCAACCAATTGTGCTCTGGCTGCGTAGAGTAAAAGACACTCAGCTTCATCGCATAAGGGATCACTCTCATCAGCAATCTTAATCAGATCTCTCATGCGTTCAGCGAGCGGTGTTCCACCAGGTTCACGGGTACATACTGGCACTTGACCCGTTTGCTTCTCGATAAAATCACCGACAAGAGACATCGCGCTAGATTTACCTGCGCCTTCTAACCCTTCGATAACAATAAATTTGCTGTTGTTTGCTCTGTTCATTGATTTCTCTGATATTTATTTACGGCACGATTGTGCTCAGATAGTGTTTTTGAAAACACATGACTGCCGTCATTTTTAGACACAAAATAGAGATAATTCACATCGGCAGGTTGCGCTGCTGCAATAAGGGAAGCCAAACTAGGTGCAGCGATAGGAGTCGGAGTCAAACCATTAATTCTGTAAGTATTAAAAGGCGTTTGTTCACGTAGTGCTTTACGGGTGATCTGGCCCTGATAACTGTCCCCCATGCCATATATCACCGTAGGATCTGTTTGTAGACGCATGCCCTTATTAAGTCGATTGGTAAACACCGCAGAGATCCATGGCCGTTCACTGGCTTTTCCCGTTTCTTTTTCTATGATTGACGCCATGATCAGCAACTCATAAGACGAGTTAAGTGGTAAGTCTGTTGCTCGGTGAGCCCAGGCTTTTTCTAGCTCTTGCTGCATTTTATTATAACTCTGCAGCACAATTGAACCTACGTTGTCACCTGCAAGATAATGGTATGTGTCAGGGTAAAACTTACCTTCAGGTAAGCCAGAATTATCACCCTTTTCACTCAAGACCTTAGTAAAAACACCTTCGTCATATACACTGTGAGGTAAAGTTTGCAGTATTTTTGTCCACTCGTTGATATTTTGTCCTTCAATCAAAGTCACTTTGAATATTTTTTCTTCACCTCTGACTAATTTGATCAGAAGTTCATTCAGAGACTCACCAGCTTGAAGCTCATAGAAGCCAGAGCGGATCTTGGCTAACTCAGGTTTTAACTTAACCAAAACCTTTAATTTCCAACCTTCAGTAATGATCTTCCGCTGTTCTAATGTTGAAACCAAATGTGAAAAAGAGGTACCTCTTTTCAACATTAAATCCTGTGACTCCGTGATGTTTAAAGGTGACTGGCTAAATTCTATGATGTTTTTATAGCCCCATATACCTAAACCCGCGGCGAGAGTCAGTAATGCAAAACAGCAAACTGTCAGTGTAACAATTATTTTCTTCATAATGTAAGGTGCAGAGACTGTCTTATTTGGTGAGTAAAGTCGGCATGATTAAAGTGAACATCATCGACGTTATTGATATCCAGTATACCAACTAAACTGTTAGTCATAAATACATGCTGATAACGGCACAGGTGTGAATAAGGGATCGGTCGAGCTTCAACATTATATCCAGCATCGATTAAAGCATAGATGATGTGCTCACGCATCACTCCGGCAACGCCTGAATGCGATATTGACGGGGTGACAATATGTTTACCCTCGACAAAAAATATATTAGCCATCGAAGCCTCAACGATATTACCCAGCCCATCGAGCACTAACCAATCCTCATAGCCCACAGGTAATCTCTGAGATTTGATCAACACCTGCTCGAGACGATTAAGGTGCTTTATTCCCGCGAGCCTAGGTTGCAGAGACAGTTTAATTGGTGAACAAGTTAAGGATATTCCCGTTTTTTGCCAACTGATATAGTGAGCGGGAATGGCATGGAGCGAAATAACCTCCGTTATTTGACTCGCCCTAGGAGCGGCGTAGCCTCGTCCTCCTGAGCCACGACTCAATAACAGCTTTAAGCACCCTGCCACTTCGCTCTTCGCCACCTGCTTAAGCTGTGTCACTAAAGCCTGAGAAGGAGACCAAGAAAAGTTTAAGCGTTTCGCTCCTTGAATTAGCCTTGCGAGATGTGGCGTTAAAAAATCAATCTTGCCTTCTTTTATTCGCATCGTCGCGAAGAGTCCGTCACCATAAGCCAAACCACGATCCAATGGATCTATGTGACCATTAAGCTCGCCATTGACCCAAACTCTAGGCACTTGCTCAGTCATGTTTAGTCACCTGTAAAACATCCACCTCAGCGCCGCAGTTAATTATCTAGGCTAATACGGCTGGCAACGGCGGCTTGCTGATTCTTATATTTAGCATTTTTACGCGTATTATAAGGACGGGCAACAGGTTTATTTAATCGCTCGAAGTTGAGCGCACCTATGGTCATTTCAGGACGTAAGGCTAAGGGCAATTTACCACTATTGAAAAATTCCAGCACTATCTTACCCTGCCAACCGGGATCGATACGATGGGCCGTGGCATGAACCATCAACCCCAGACGAGCAAGGGACGAGCGACCATCGAGCCAACCCACAATATCTGCTGGCAAGGTGACATATTCATGGGTCACAGCAAGAGCTAACTCACCAGGATGCAAGAAGAAGGCTTCCCCTGGAGGAATGACTATCATGTCACTCATGACACGATCCAGGGATTTCTGTACGTCTGCCGTAGGGCCACTAAGATCGATAAAAGGTGCAGTATGACCATTAAATACGCGGAACTGATCACCCAATTTAACATCGACGCTTACGCCACTTATCGCATCTTCAGGTGGACGGGGAACGATAGTGATCGTGCCATCATCCAAGCAAGCTTCAATCTCTGAATCGGTTAAACGCATTTTACTCATACTCCTAACTTAATACCTATAATGTATTACTTCTAGCGTTTATAATTAACTTATCAGAAGTAAACAAGATGTAGGGTCACTCTTAAAACGAGTTATCTGTCTAAAAGGTGTTGAATTCTTGTCTTCAAAATGTCGGTCGCTATACGGTTTTTACCACCGCGAGGCACGATAATATCGGCATATTGTTTAGACGGCTCAATAAACTGCAAAAACATAGGACGAACAGTCTCTGTATATTGCGACATCACAGACTCCATGGTGCGACCACGTTCGGCAACATCACGCTTTAAACGACGCATCAAACAGATGTCCAGAGGAGTATCCATAAACACGCTGGCATCCATCAAGTCGCGTAACTTAGGATTGGTAAGTAATAAAATCCCCTCTAAGATAATCACCTTCTTGGGTGTCATCTTAATTGTTTCTGTCATACGCGTATGTTCGTTATAACTGTACTTGGGGATCTCAACCGCTTCACCGGATTTCAATGCTTTCAGATGACGACATAAATGCTCATGATCTAACGCTTTAGGGTGATCATAATTAGTCAGTACTCGCTCATTCATAGATAAGTGACTCTGATCATTATAATAAGCATCTTCGGCGATGACTCCAATCTGATCTGTGCCTAAATCCCGGCACAGCTCCTCATAGATAGTTTTAGCGATCAAACTTTTCCCCGAGGCCGAAGCGCCTGCAATACCTATGATGACACACTGAGAACTCATGCTAAAACCTTATTCGTCTTCTGAAATACTGATTGATACACTCGGCGTAACTTTAGTCAGCGCAAGTTGCGCTCCGACTTTACGAGCAATTTCACGATATATAGCCGACACATCACTATCAGGATCGGCAACGACTGTTGGCACGCCCTTATCCATATCTTCACGTATATTGAGCTTAAGTGGCAACTCACCTAACAAGGGAACTTGATAACGCTCCGCCATCTTGCTACCACCAAGGCTACCAAACGGATGTTCTTTGTAGCCACACTCACTGCAGATATGAAAACTCATGTTCTCGACGATACCCAAGACAGGTATATTCACCTTCTGGAACATATTGATGCCTTTCTTAGCATCGGCTAACGCTATATCCTGAGGTGTTGTCACAACAACAGCACCAGTAACGGGTACCTTCTGGGATAGGGTCAGCTGTATATCGCCAGTCCCCGGAGGCATATCGATAATTAAATAATCGAGTTCAGGCCATTGAGTGTCATTGAGAAGCTGAGCAAGAGCCCCTGCTGCCATAGGACCACGCCAAACAGCGGCTTCATCTTGACCAAGCATAAATCCAATCGATTGCGCCACAATGCCATGAGCTTCAGCTGCAGTCATCTTCTTCCCATCGGGAGACACAGGCTTAAAATCACTCACTCCTAGCATCAAAGGAATGGAAGGCCCGTAGATATCAGCATCTAAGATGCCCACTTTGGCTCCCTCAGCAGCGAGTGCTAAAGCTAGATTAACCGATGTTGTCGATTTACCCACTCCACCTTTACCCGACGCAACTGCAATAACTTGTTTCACATTAGCAAGAGGTTCAACTGCAGCGATGGCAGATATAGCTGCTGGCTGGAAGTCAATTTCACATTCAACTTCATCAATAGCATCTAACACGGCCAACTTATTAGTGATAGCCATCACAGTGTCACGATATTGAGTCATGCATGGATAGGGATAGACAAGCCCAAGTTGCAGTCGCTTGCCCTCGATGTTGAGTTTGTTAACACATCCAGCACTGACTAAACCTTGTGCTAAATATGGATCTTGATATGCGTCTAAGATGGCCAAAACGGGCCCAAGAAGATCGCTACTGAGATGATAGTGTTGAGAAGCTGATGACAAAAGTGCTACCCCCTATAAATATTTTGGCCAAGTGTACCAGAATCAGGGCAAATATTCGTGTAGATTTAACCCACTTAAATCACCTTTTAATGAAACTCACTAAAGGATCGGTTAGTATCTATGCCATTATTATGGGCCTTTAACTGATTTTGAGACAAGATGGCAAATTCACAACGTAAAATCCTAGTCACCAGTGCACTTCCCTACGCAAATGGACCCATTCATTTAGGTCATATGCTCGAATATATTCAAACTGATATCTGGTCAAGATTCCAAAAGCTTCGTGGCCACGAGTGTCATTATATCTGTGCAGATGATGCCCATGGCACACCTATTATGCTTAAAGCTCAACAGCTAGGTATTGAGCCAGAAGAGATGATTGCTCAGGTAAATAAAGAGCACCAACAGGATTTTGCTGATTTTAATATTCAATTCGACAATTTTCACAGCACTCATAGTGTCGAAAACCGTGAATTAGCCAGTGATATATATATCAAACTGCGTGACTCAGGTTACATCAAGACACGCACCATCTCTCAGTTATTTGATCCTGAAAAATCTATGTTTTTACCCGATCGCTTCGTCAAAGGCACTTGCCCTAAATGTAAAAGCGAAGACCAATACGGTGATAACTGCGACAACTGTGGCGCAACCTACAGCCCAACTGACATGATCAATCCTAAATCAGCTGTATCAGGTGCGACCCCAATCATGAAGGAATCTGAGCATTTTTTCTTCGATCTACCGGCTTTTGAAGGCATGCTCAAACAATGGACCCGCTCTGGCGCTTTACAAGATGAAGTTGCCAACAAGATAAACGAATGGTTCGAACAAGGCTTGCAACAGTGGGATATCAGCCGTGATGCGCCTTATTTCGGTTTCGAAATTCCAGATGCTCCGGGTAAATATTTTTACGTCTGGCTAGATGCACCTATCGGCTACATGGGTTCATTTAAAAATCTATGTGATAGACGCGAAGACTTAAACTTCGATGATTTTTGGGCAAAAGACTCAACTGCGGAGATTCATCACTTTATTGGCAAAGATATTGTTAACTTCCACAGTCTTTTCTGGCCAGCCATGCTTGAAGGAGCAGGCTACCGTAAGCCTAACAATGTTTACGCTCATGGTTACGTTACGGTCAATGGCGCTAAGATGTCAAAATCGAAAGGCACCTTTATCAAGGCCCGAACTTATTTAGATAACTTAGATCCTGAATATCTACGTTATTATTATGCCGCTAAGCTGAGTAACCGCATTGATGATCTCGATTTAAACCTTGAAGATTTTGCTCAACGAGTCAATTCAGATCTCGTGGGAAAATTAGTTAACTTGGCATCTCGTACCGCAGGCTTTATCACTAAGCGATTCGATGGCAAGCTGGCGACCGTTGCCGATACCACACTAGAGCAAGTGTTTCTTGGTAAACAAGATGTCATAGCAGAGCTCTATGAGGACCGTGAATTCGGTAAGGCAATGCGTGAAATAATGGCACTGGCCGACATGGCTAACGCTTATGTTGCCAATGCAGCGCCTTGGCAACTGATCAAGCAAGAAGATAAGCAAGAAGAAGCCCATCAAGTTTGTTCTAACGCACTTAACTTATTTCGTATTCTTGTGACTTACTTAAAACCTGTATTGCCAAAATTGGCAGATGATGTTGAGGCCTTCCTGCAATTCCCGATCACTTGGGATAACTTGAATGCCGATTTAGCAGGACACAAAATAGCCAAGTTTAAAGCCCTAATGCAAAGGGTTGAAATGAAAAGCATCGAAGCCATTAAAGAAGCGTCGAAACAGAATTTACTGGCCACGACCGATACACCAAAAACAGCAGATAGTGCAGTGACAGTAAGTAAAGCAGAACCTATTGATACACCAGCAAATAGCAATCACTTAGAAAGTGATCCCATCTCGGCAGAGATAAGCTTCGAAGATTTTGCCAAAATTGACCTGCGCATTGCCCGTATCGCAAAAGCCGAGCATGTCCCTGAAGCCAACAAACTTCTTAAACTTCAGCTCGATTTAGGCGGTGAAACTAAACAAGTGTTTGCCGGGATTAAATCGGCCTACTCACCTGAAGAGCTCGAAGGCAAGCTCACTGTGATGGTAGCCAACCTGGCACCACGTAAGATGCGTTTTGGCATATCAGAAGGCATGGTACTTGCGGCTGGACCTGGTGGTAAAGACTTGTGGATTTTAGAACCACATGAAGGTGCACAACCAGGTATGCGTGTAAAGTAAACTTAACGCCATATCTAAAAAAAGGCGGCACTCAATGCGGCCTTTTTATTTTGTCTGAGATATTTAATATAGAATGCTAACCGTTCACCAACCCCATATTGACACGAAAAGTTGATGACCGATAAGGTTTTGTTATATCGCTATTGAACGATCTCTTTACTGGCTCGATATTACATAAAGTGCCTGATAACGTCATGGGGATTTTTAATAAAGTGATAACCAAGGAAGTGGTGAGTTCCTAAGAGACCTTCCAATGTCAGAGTTTCTCTCTCGAAGTGTCGTAGCATGAGCTGATAGATTACTGTAATTATTATAAAGTAAGGGGGAGTAATGTATTCAATTTTACCTGATGCTCGCTTAATCGATGGGGATATTTCAAATGCCTTTAAAGAGCTAAGCCTTACTACATACCATGAAGCATGTGAGTATGTTTGGCATTTACCATATGGGCGTACTAGTGACAGCAAAAGTTGGATGCTTGTACTTAAAGAAAAAACAGGAACTTGTAGTTCTAAGCATGCATTGCTGAAAGCATTGGCTGATGAATTAAATCTTAATATTGAACTAGTGGTTGGCATCTATGCCATGACTGAGTGCAATACTCAGGGAGTAGGTAAAGTGTTGAGCAATACAAAATATGACTACATTCCAGAAGCGCATTGTTACCTCCGTTTCAATGGCATTCGAATTGATTTAACTCGGTACTCAATGACATCAAAGCAACCAATAGAACAGTTTTTTGTTGAGAAAATTATAAGTTATGATGATATCGGTGATATTAAAACCAAGTTTCATAAAAAGTTTATTGATGAAATGGTCGGTGTCCAAGAAGCGTAAGCATTCACCAGAGGTGTATTGACTAAGCTGACATGAGCCCAAATACGTCTGGGTAGTCTTTTTTACCGACCACAGCCGTAATGATAGCGCTGATCACTGTTATCGGGGATAACTTGCGCTTCTTGC
>JBAHZX010000056.1:0-14347 GCA_037132815.1 Shewanella sp. | reverse complement strand
AAATAGAAAAATACAGATCGACGTTGGCTATTTTAAACTCTGTCGTTTGCAGCAGACTCTTTAATTTCATGTATCGAAAATCTAATAGTATTACTCCCTGTGCTGAATATGTAGGCTTAAAAATAACCTAGATCAAGCAGCACCTAAAAAACAAAATGTAACAACTGCCTTCGCCACCTATCAGCTTATTGACAGTAAAGCGGTGAATTCGTAACTTAACTGTTCAGTTAAATCATGTTTCGTAACCAAGTAAGGCACGAACCTCGATATAACTAGAAAATTGAGTGCAAATAATAATAAAGGGAATAAATATGAAACCAGTAAGCAGTTTGACAAAAGCTGTAAGGGTTGCGTTACTCGCGACTACGAGTGCAGCGGTACTAGCAAGTACTAGCCTATATGCAGCAGCAGCAGAAGAAGAAAACGTAGTAGAACGAATCGAAGTTACTGGTTCAAAAATTAAACGTATTGGTGAGCTATCTGCAACACCTATCACCGTGATAACCGGTGCTGAGATGATGAAAATGGGGATCACCAACGTTGCAGATATTCTGAACGACATGCCATCATCTACTGTTGGCATGTCACCTGAAACCTCTAATAACTTCATCTTTGCAAGTGGTTTAAACCTGACTAGCTTACGTGGTCTAGGAAGTGATAGAACTTTAGTTTTAGTTAATGGCCGTCGTTTTGTCGCGGGTTCTAATGGCGGTTCTGCTGTTGATTTAAATACAATACCGACAGCAATGGTCTCAAGAATTGAGATTATTACTGGTGGTGCATCTGCAGTTTACGGCTCAGACGCTATCGCAGGTGTCATTAACATCATCACACGTAAAGATATTGATGGTATCGAGTTTGATGTGTCACATATTCAGCCAGAACAAAGCGGTGGCGAAGAGAGTCAGTTCTCTCTTACAGCAGGGGGAAATTATCTAGATGATAAGTTATCTACAGTATTTAACTTTACCTATGCTGAACAGAAAGAATTACGTGCCACAGACCGAGATTTTTTGGATGATCCAGTTGGCTCTATCTATAATCCAGAGTGGGATCCGACTCTAGACGATGGCACGCCTGCACGTATTCCATATTATGGTCGTAAGCCTTTATCTTGGCTCAACGAGGCAGGTACTTTCGAGGCTGGTGACGGAGAACGATACACATTCGACAGTAATGGTGCGATGAAGCTATTTGATTATGGTGAAGGGCAAATCGAAGGACCAGGCAATAACGGTAACTATTGTGGTCCAAGCTGTGAAGGTTATGATCCTGTCGATTATGGTTTTATAAGAACACCACTCGAACGTATGGTGTTTACCCTGAACACAGATTATGAAATCAATGATGATCATAAGATTTTTACTGAGATAACATACGTAGATTATCAATCTAATGGTGAGAGTAGTCCTGTATTCCATACATGGAATCCTATAATGGCTGATAATGCATTCCTCCCTGAGGATACTGCCCAGCTAATGACTGACACTGGAATGGGTTACTTTAACCTACAACGTATGGATACCGAGTTTGGTAACCGTACCTATAACCAAGACCGTGAAACATTAAGATTCGTAGTAGGTATTGAGGGTGCAATTTCCGATGAGTGGGATTATTCATTCCACGCTCAGCGTGGCCAATTAGACGAAACTACGGTATGGGACGGTCAGGTCTGGGCAGAACGTTACGATCAAGCTAAAGATGCTGTCTTTGCTGAAGACGGCAGTATCGTGTGTCGTGATGCTGATGCTAGAGCTGCTGGCTGTGTACCATTGAACCTTTTAGGTGTTGACCAGGCTAGCCAAGAATCAATTGATTGGGTAAGCACTAGTGCAGGTCAAACGGCAAAAACAACACAAACTACTGCCGGTCTAGTCGTTAATGGTGCACTTTTTGATGTGCCTGCTGGCTATGTAAGCGCAGCATTTAGCGCCGACTACCGCTTAGAGGAGTCAAGCACTAGTCCTGATCAAGCACTGATAGAGGGTACTATTTTTGGTAATAACACATTGGCAATGGATGGTGATTATGACGTAATGGAGTTTGCTGCGGAGTTTAATATTCCTCTGTTGTCAGATATGTTCCTTGCTCATGATCTAGGTCTTGATCTTGCTTATCGCTGGATGGATTACAGTACAGCAGGACAAGAGGATGCCTGGAAAGTTGGTCTGAACTGGTCTCCAATTGAAGACTTAAGATTTCGTGCAACTAAGTCTAAATCTGTTCGTGCTCCAAACATTGGTGAGCTATTTGATCCAGGTGGGCAAACATATGTATTTATTACAGATGTCTGTGATGCGATCAATATTGAGTTAGGACCTGATGGTAACCGTAAGAAGAACTGTCAAGCGGCGGGTCTTGCAGACGGCTGGAATCCAAGTGAAGAGTGGTATCAGTCTAATACTCCAGGTGTTAATGCAGGTAACCCTGATCTAAAAGCTGAAACATCGAATGATTATACAATTGGCATTGTATACACACCTAGCTATCTTGAAGGTTTTTCATTTACGGCAGATTATTGGGCATTTGAAATATCAGACGCTATTACTCCTATAGGTGTAAATACAGCTGTACGTTACTGTTATGACTCTGTCTCTCTAGATAATCTCTATTGTGATTTATTTACTCGAGATGCGTCAACTGGCAGTATTATAGACTACCTCCAAGCACCTGTTAACTCAGCTTCATTCGAGGTTAAGGGGCTAGATATTGAAACTCGGTATAATATACCAACAGATAGTTATGGTGACTTCAACTTACATCTAGTTGCAACTTATCTCGAACAGTGGGAAACAAATCCAACTGGCTTTGCTGAAGATTTGCGGGTTGATGTAGGGCAATACAGTGACCCACGCTTGAAGGCTATATTTAGTGCAGGCTGGAAGTACGATGCACTTAGTTTAGAAGCGAGATCTAGCTACCGTCATTCCGCTGTTGCTGATAATGAATGGAAGCCAGAAAACAACAACTATAACGATATTCCATCGTATACTCTTTGGGACTTTACTGGTTCATATGACTTCACTGAAACACTCACAGTTCGTTTCGGTATAAAGAATGCATTTGATATTACCCCTCCACGTAATCCATATGTTGATAGTGGCGCTGGTTATTATGACACTCAAGGACGTGCATTTTTCCTAGGTGCTAATTATAGACTCTAGTCGATAAACTAATGTAGTTAAGTTTAAAAGAGTACTAATTCTTGTGCTCTTTTTCATTTAAGTTCATCATTATTGGTCAATTGACTCTATAGATTTTACTAGTGTGTGTATTCATATTAAGAGCTGATACTCGGCTAACTTTGGTTTGAGATCAGGTATTGAAAAGTTTTAAAAGATCGCAGGAAGTGAGGCTGTACTGTTTTTATTTCTATTGAATTTAAAGCGCGTAGCAAAAATCTAGAAGGTTTGTCTCCGTGCGGGGATTCCTCGCAAGTACTTAGCAAGGTGGGATGCAGGATATTAATGCATAGTGATAGATAAAGTATATTTAACATAATACTCATTGTGCGCACTTAAGCCTGTCAGTCTCTGAGCCATGTTTTAATGAGTCTTTGGTACCAATAATGTCGATTAGCAGATAAAAATGAGCAAGTGTTTTTTAGTCACTCACTCTACTTTTTATTTTATAATAGAAATGAAAAATAAATACATTAAAGATCTTTCTCTTTAAATTTGGCGATAGACTCACCCTTGAACAGATTTTTCAGCTGAGACTTAGATAACTCATTGACTTGCCCAGTCGAGTTAACCATTAAATGATCTGTCAGTTCCAATCGCCTTGCCTGATATAACATCACTAGTTGCATCGTAGATTCTACTTGCTCTGATGAAAGACGAGTACCATCTTCCCACTTACCTAGTTCGACACCACTGATAAGCCTCTCATAGACTTCATGAGGCATTTCATCAATCATTTTATTTATATCTGTCATACTCTTTTCCGTTTATGCAATATCATTCTCATTCTAGTGATCATGTAACCCACAAAGCCCAACACAAAACATACACTGGCGATATATGATCTCATCCCTTGAGCTGGCTCACCTCCCCAAAACCAAATCACCACTCCTGCAATAAATAAAGTCATAGTCAACATGCTGTGATTCATCAACTGATTCGAACGTTTTATATGGCTGATGGTCATCATTGAGTCAGTATCACCGGCAAGGTTCGCATTACATAAACTGCATTGAGTTGCTTTATTCGAGATCCGCTTCTTACAACTTGGACATTCAATTAGCGCCATGGTTACCTCAAAATCATGTTCAATTTTTATCTATAAACTTAAGGTTAAAATATTAGCCTTAAAGCGAACCAGAGACCTAACAAAGTATTGATGAATGTCAGGATACTCAGTTTGATTCTTGCCTGGAAAGCTGTTGACTAACGAAGTTCGTCAACAACAGACAGCATCGCCGTGAGTGAGGCTTCCCCTAAATAGATTGAGCGTTCAGGCGACCATCCCGACATTGGGTCTGCTAAGTTATCATTATCCTTAAATGGCATTTCCAAGGTATTAGACAAGCATTGAAATGTGTCAGCGACCCAATTAGATGCCACGGTTAGATTTGCCTTGCCAGGCTCATCTTTGTCATAACCGAACTCAGTTTGAAAATCGGCACTGGTTAACTTGAGTGCATCGATAAATTTCTGTTGCAATGCGGCCATTTTATCATTATACGAGGGGACGCCTTCACAACCTGCGAGGAACACGAAAGGCAGGCCTTCATCTCCGTGCACATCATAGAAAAGATCGACACCCGTTTCTTTCATCTTGTTAGTGACATGGAATACTTCTGGGCTCTTCTCAAGAGATGGGCTCTGCCATTCTCGATTCAAGTTGACACCAGCAGCATTGGTTCTTAAGTGACCTCTCACTGATCCGTCTGGATTCATGTTCGGCACAATATAGAAGTTTGCCTTGTCTAATAATGCTTTAGCATTGGCACAGTCACCGTCAAGTAGATTATTGATAAAGCCTTCAACCAACCATTCGGCCATTGTCTCACCGGGATGCTGGCGAGCGGTGATCCAGATGTTTGCTTTAGATCCATCCCCATCCCCCACCTTAATTAAGGTCAGATCTCTATCATCAAGTGTGAGCCCTAGGTGCTCAAGATTCACTAGAGGATGAACTTGCACGGCGGCCAACAGATCTTGATGACGCTCGTAGCTGTAAGGCGCAAAATAAGCAATTTGAATCGCATCACAGTCGAGATCTACCGCTATGGTCAATTTTCCATTTTTATATTCTGTGGGTAATCTAAACCATTGTTGTCTATCGTAAGTTGCTACGGCTTGATAGTTTTCCCATCCTTTTGGGTAGGAAGCAGAGCCAGCATTGACAATATTAAGTAGATATTGATTACCCACTTCGCCCTCGAGGCGGAAGTTGAACCATTGGTAAAACTCTCCACCTACATCTGAACGAATAGCTAACTGCACATCATTAATATTATCTTGATTGAGGACTTCAATGTTTCCACCATCAAAATTAGCACTGATCCGCATACGTTTTCCTTTTATTTATCTGAAAAATGAGTCTTCGATTTGTAATCACTTATTAAAAGATCTATAGGATAAACGAAAATGTGAATTTGGGCAGCAAAAAACAAAAAAACCACATTGACTGTGGTTTTTTTAATCCTTTATTTTAAATAGGCTCACATATTTGCAAAGCTATACCCTTGCCCTCTGACCGTATTAATCAGAGTTTTGGGGAGCTGAGTATCGGCTAGTTTACGGCGAGTGTTACTGATATGCATGTCTAGGTTTCGATCGAATCTACCGAAATCCTTGTGCAATATACTGCGCTGTAATTCCTGCTTTGTGATCACTTTTCCTTTGCGTTCGAACAGATATTTAAATAACTTAAATTCTGTTTGAGTAAGAGTCACCTTTCTCGATGCTATGGAAACACTATATTGAGTATCGTCAAATTTAACTTCAGTCTCAGAGGTTGAGCTGACAGTAAATTGCTCTGCTCGAGTTAATTTTACGCGACGTTGTAATGCTATCATGCGGACTAAAAGCTCCTTTACGCTAAAAGGCTTTGTAAGAAAATCATCGGCTCCGAGTTCATAACCTTTTATTCTTTCATCTTCATTATCGATGGCAGAAATAACTATCACAGGTATTTGATCTTTCATGGCAGCCAATAAACCAAATCCATCTAATTTTGGCATCATGATGTCTAGCAGAATGAGGTCGGGAAGGTCTTCCTCCAAAATTGCCAATGCTTCAATGCCATTTTCAGCACAGACAACAGTGTATCCTTCAGCTTCTAATACTTCCTCAAGTAACTCTCTAAACACTAGATCATCATCGACCAATAAAATTTTATTCATTTTACCAATACTGCAAATGCGAATTATTATCATTAACGGTACTATAGCTTTTAGTTGATTTCCAGTTTTTTTTACTAATATGTGAACTGCGTTTGTTATTAATAACAATTATCTAGGCTAACGAATTGTAAATAATGACAAAATAAAAAACCAGAGTAAGCTCTGGTTTTTTATTTTAACTACTGTATTGAACTCTAATGGTTCAAACCGTTCGTTTATAATATTATTTCATCATTAATTCACGTATATACTTTACTGGAGCACTGCCGTAACTTAAAAATTTCTCATGGAAGCCTTTAAGATCAAACTTATCACCTTGAGAAGATTTAAGTTCCTCCCTTAAATCATAAATTTCACGGTAGCCTGAATAGTAACTGGTCAGCTGAACTTGGCTCAGCGTTGCCCTCTTCCACTTACCTTGAGCTTCAGCTATCTGCTGGAAGGCTTCATTTGTCATCAAATCCATCGCCTCTTGTTCTGTCATCCCTTTTACCTGAATGCTGTAATCTAGGATAGTGTTAACAATGACTCGTAAATTCCATTTGTAATACATCAACCAGAGCTCAGGCTCAAAATTCCCATAACCCTCTTCAAGCATCATACGTTCAGTATAAACGGCCCAGCCTTCAACCATAGCACCATTACCAAATAAGCTTTTTATCATGCTGGGTGACTCATTTGAATACACCAATTGAGTGTAATGCCCTGGAATGGCTTCGTGAATATTGAGCACCTGTAAAATCCAGTGATTGTATTCACGTAAATAACTCTCTGCCGACTCATCATTCATGCCATCGAGGGGAGTCACGTTATAATAGGTATTGCTCGATTTCTCATAGGGACCCGGAGCACTGATTGACGCCCCAGCAAAACCACGCATATAGGCTGGCGTCTCACGCACAACAAGAGGCTTATTCGGGTTTAGGGTGATCAGCTTCTTATCATTCACAAATGAAATAAGTTCTGGAATTTGCGCACGCACTTCATCGACAAAGTCTTCGCGCTTTACATGTTTAGCTGACAACTTATCAATCAACTGTTTGGTGGCAGCGTTCTTATCTTCAGGCATGGCGGTGTCGAAATACTTAGACCAAAGTTTCGAGGTGATATTTGCCATTTCGTTCTGTACCCTTACCTTGTCGGTACTGGCCTTTTCATATAAGGCTTTGCCACTCATGCCGGCCTGAATATCGAAAGCAAATTTCTCTTCATAGCGGGCTTCACCAATTCTAAAACTGCGTGCACCATCACGTAATAATTGTGCTTCTAATGCATCCAGCCATTGAATATACTCATCAATGGCATTAGTTGATTCAGTAAAGCGGGTCTCGAATAGGGCTTTTTCATCTGCGGTTAAACCAGAGTCTCTTGCCTGAGTCTGTAGTTCATCAGAAAAAACGGAGAATGCGCCCTTATTTTGCATTATTGCTAATTGAGTATGCTCTAGGGTTGGTGAGTCAATATTTTCCCTCGCCGCCTGATAATAGGCTGGAACATTTTCCATTCGGGCAAGCACCGAGCGTAGACGGGTATCCAAAGAAGCAAAATCTTCGTTCACCAATTGTGCGAAACCGCCAGCAACATTGTATGAAGATGGATTCCACTGCCAAGATTTAAATATCTCTATATTCCAGATATTTTTTTTGAGCAAGTTTTCAATCAATAGATAATCGATCTGTTCATTGGCTGACAGTTCGGTGAGATCGAAAGAAGCTAATTTTTTTAACTCTTGTTGATTAAAGGCTAATGACAATTGACGATTCTTAGCATTGGGCACCTTGAGTACCCCATCATATTGGTGATAGCCACTGTAAAGTGCCCATGTCGGTGACTCTTTCCATAAGCCGTTGATAAACTGGCTGGAGAATGTAGAAAAACTCAGTTGTTGGCTGGCATGAACCTCTGGAATCACTGTATTTTCTTTCTGTGGTTGGCATCCGCTTAATCCAGCAAAAGATAGCGCTATGGCAAGTGGTAGTATGGCTTTTTTCATTATTATTCCCAATAATTTTTTCATTATTATTTTTCTGTGGAAAAGATCCCACTTCGACATTAGAAATGCAGCAAACAGTAAAACACGTATGATGAAAAATATCAGTCACTGCCATTGATTAATAATAGACACTTACATTTTAATGACCTTATTCTAGCCCATTCTACGTCAGATTAGACTCGACCCAGAGTTTGACCTCCGCGAAAGGATATTTTTCCAAAGAACCATGTCCGTGACAGGCTCTCATCTTAAGCCGGGTAAAAATAGGCGTGGTCAAACCACACAAAAAACGAGACAAGAGAACGGAACTGCACGCCTTATCTAATTTGATAATGGCCAATGTCGTTAGTGCGTTAAAATCTAGCTCATTTAAGGGGTAAAGAAAAGGTGGCGGCGGTAATATGGCTTGTTCACCCAGACAAACACTGCAAGTGCCACAAGGAGCCGTCATGTTCATATCGGCAAAATAGTGAGCAAGTTGCTGGCTTAGACAAGCATCAGAAGTAAAGAAGGCAACCAGATGACTAATTCTCTCTATCTCACTGCGCTCTTTTTGGCTAAATCGCTCAAACAGAGAAAATTGCAGTTTTTCAGTAGAAAATCTGGGGTCTAGAATGTCGTAGACTTGAGTCATCTGCTTAGTTTGTAGCTCGATCATGCCTTTTTCATCTAAATAGTTAATGGCTTTAAGTACACGCTGTCTGTCACTAGAATAATGTTGGTGAAGGCGTTCGAAATTAACACTAAACCAGATCTTAGCTTTATCTGAATGATTAAAAATAGCTTGAACAAAATCACGTCGCTCGCCGTTAAAAACTGCCAAGATCTCCGCTTCGCTTTTAAGTAATTTATATTTATACTCGGCAAAATAACTATAAGTGGGCTTGATCACATTAAACAGTTCCAAATACACCAATAGGGTCTTTAGAGACAAGGGGCGAATATTTGATTGCCCAGACAGACTGTTGAGCACAACTTCCCATTGCTGGCCCTTGCTATTACTTGGGCTATGTATTGCCTTGTTAATTTCATCGAGTACAACTGCAATGGCCGAAGATTCTGGCGTGTCACCATAAACAAAGTTTTCCAACGTATTTAAATTATCGCTATTTGCTAACACTAGACAGTCAGAATTAGCTCCATCACGACCCGCACGGCCAATTTCTTGAGCATAGTTTTCAATAGACTTAGGCAGATCATAATGCACCACGTAGCGAATATTGCTTTTATCTATCCCCATGCCAAAGGCTATCGTCGCCACAATCAATTGCTGTCTGCTTGACATGAAATCATCTTGTATTTTTGAGCGGACATCTGAGTTCATGCCCGCATGATAGGCTATTGCTGGGATATTTCTGCTTCTAAGTTGCTCTGCCACCTGCTCTGCTGTGTGTTGCAAGGTGACATAAATGATGCCTGATTGCCCTTGTCTGGGTTGCAACCATTGACACAAGGTATCCAATTTATCTAAGCTTTTAACACCTTGTACTGCCAAACGAAGATTAGCACGGTAGAAACCCGTTAAACTAACATTATCTATGCCAAACTTATCTCCCATGTCTTTAATCACCTTAGGAGTCGCCGTGGCCGTCAACAGTAAAGTTTGTGGAATTTTAAGCTGATGTCGATAGCGAGGTAATTTAAGATAATCAGGCCTAAAATTATGCCCCCACTCAGAGATACAGTGCGCCTCATCCACCACCAACAAGGACAGAGGGACTTCTGAGATAAATTGTCTGAACCTCTCGTTATTTAGACGCTCGACAGAGATCATCAATATTTTAACCTGGCCACTTCTTATCCCGCTCATGACTTGATTAGCTTGTTCTCTACTCTGGGTGGAATCTATGCTTGCCGCACTGATCCCTTTCTGCCTAAGAAATGCGAGCTGATCTTGCATCAAGGCCAATAATGGCGAAACAACTAGAGTCAGGTGAGGCAGTACGATAGCAGGAAGTTGGTAACAGATAGACTTGCCTGAGCCGGTCGGAAAAATAGCAGCAGCGCTCTGTCCGTTCAGAATAGTATTGATAACATCCAGTTGACCTGGTCTAAATGAGTCAAAGCCAAAATAGGATTGTAACAGGCGATGAGGTTCAAAATTAACAGTATGAGAAGACATGTAATGCACCTAAAGGTTGAGAAGATACGGGCCTAGCCTAGTGAACAAGTTTAAGCCTGCCAACACCTTTATTTGTAAAAACCAGCAACAAAAAATCTTAACTTAGTCAGTTAAGTATATAAATCATTTAAATTAAATATTTTGCTTAAATCCCCAGAATTTATAGCAGACTTCAATGAGATAGATTAATCATGAAGCGGGCTGTTATGGGGTTATGATCTGAGCTATCAGTCGCCAAAGAATTGGCTTCAATGAGTGTTAATCCGCGATAGAAAATATGATCTAAGGGAAAACCAAATACACGTTTACGTTCATCGATTCGATAGTTTATCTCAGACAAATTATACCTACTTGTTAAAGCCGTGACGAAATTGAGCCTTTTGGCCCGCCAGGTATTAAAGTCCCCCGCAAAAATAATGGGGCCCTGATGCTTACTAAGCGCTAATGCAATGGGTTCAAATTGATGATAATAATGAGTAAGATCCCACTCAAAATTAGTGCCATGTAGATTAACAACCAAGAGCTCCTCACTATTCGACAGTGAATAATATGCGACTATTGCAGATTTTGCGAAGCGGATAAATGGCTCTGTCTCGGTATACGCGCAAGCAGAGTTGGCCTCTGTCCGAGAAAGGTTCATCACACCATATGAAGTATTCCAAAGGGTAAATGCCTTCGCCATTGATACCCTACCCCCGAAGTCTTGAATATTTAACCTCAGTTCAGGGCTAAGGCCTACCTCTTGAAGTAACACGAGCTGACTCGCTTGGTTTAAACTCGTAAGTAGCTTATCCCAGCCTTGCCTTTTTTGCTTATAGATATTCCATGTAGATACACTCAATGCACCATGGTCATCCAAGTATTGACTTGTTTTTTCAATGTTTTTAATACACTGACTATCGAAAGAAAGTGACTTAAAATCAGTTAAAATTCTTGGTTCATTAGTTATTATTGATGTCATTAAAAGCATTATCGAGATAGAAATAACAACAATGAAGATAAAAATATAACGAGTAAGTTTAGCGAGTTTCATGCATTTTGGAATAAGTAAGGTGAGTCTGTATTTTATATCATAATTCATCGCACCTAAACATCTTCTAGCATGCAACATATGACAAATTCACCTGAGTTAAGAAAATAGTTTCAGGTTAATTTCAACTAAAAATACTGATCTTTATGGTTATTTAATGCAAAATGTTTGCTGCCCTTT
The DNA here is from genome assembly GCA_037132815.1 of Shewanella sp. Lineage (GTDB taxonomy): Bacteria > Pseudomonadota > Gammaproteobacteria > Enterobacterales > Shewanellaceae > Shewanella. The sequence goes on along the minus strand of JBAHZX010000056.1, from coordinate 2,670 downwards.
AAAAAAATTGAAGGGAAGTTATTTAAAGGCAAAATATTCATGGACCATTTGTACCAATTACTCACCCTTTTGAGTGTGCTTGTTTACTGGTTAATGATAGCTACTATCACGGTACGGATCGTGATTAGACGTCGATCCATCGGCGTATCTTTTGCCTGGATGATGATTATTTATGTCATTCCTGTTGTTGGCATAGCTGCCTACCTGCTTTTTGGTGAGCAAAATATTGGTCGTACCCGTGCTTTAAGAGCCAAAAACATGTATCAGCCCTACGCCGAATGGTTCTCTCATCTATTTGACATTCGCCAATATCAACCTGATATGCTGAGTCGTCATGCCCAGTCTATTGGCCTCTTATGTGAACATCGTCTTGGGATCCCGCCCCTTACCGATAATGTCCTACAACTGCAATCATCTCCCGAACAGATTTTGACTTCGATGATTAAGGATATTAATAACGCCGAGCACTCTATACATATTGAGTTCTACATTTGGCACCCAGGTGGCAGGGCTAATTTAGTAGCACAAGCCTTGATGCAAGCAGCTCAAAGAGGGGTAACGGTCAGAATTTTACTCGATGCTGCAGGTAGCTATCAATTTTTTCGAAGCCGATGGCCAGATAAAATGCAAGAGGCTGGTATAACATTTGCTAAAGCACTCAGGGTCAGCCCTATTAGGGTTTTATTTCGTAGAATGGATCTGAGAATGCACCGGAAAATCGTAATTGTAGACAATAATATTGGCTACACCGGTTCGATGAACTTAGTGGACCCAAGTTGCTTTAAAGTCAGTTCAGGGATCGGCGAGTGGGTAGATGTTATGATCAGAATCACAGGAACCTGTGTGCCTTTATTGAACACCATTCAATCTTGGGATTGGGAAGTAGAAACCGATCAGCGTTTTTTGCCAGATAGACCCATTTGTAAGCTTCATGAGTCTCCTAGAAAATTAGACACAGTTCAGGTCATCCCCTCAGGGCCTGGAATGCCCGAAGAGATCATACATGAAGTGTTGTTACAAAGCCTTTATCAAGCTGAGCATAAGATTGTTATCACAACCCCCTACTTTGTGCCTAGCGAACATTTACAGGTGGCCTTGATAGCCGCAGCTCACAGAGGGTTATGTGTCAATATCATCATCCCAGACAAGAATGACTCGGTCATGGTGGAATGGGCAAGTCGCTCTTTTTTTGGTGAGCTGTTACAAGCAGGGGTTAAGATCCACAGATTTAAGGGGGGTCTACTTCATACTAAGTCAGTGGTAATAGATGAGACATTCAGTTTAATCGGTACCGTCAATCTAGATATGAGAAGTTTATGGTTAAATTTTGAATTAACTTTAGCCGTTGATGATCTTTGCTTTACTCAAGAACTCACTAAGTTACAGCAACAATATATCAATAACTCCACCTTAGTCGATCTCTTTACTTGGCAAAAAAGACCGGTACATAAACGGGTGATTGAACAATTTTGTTATCTGTTTAGTCCACTGCTTTAACTTGCAGAAGCATCATTCATTAGTCACCTATTGACATGAAATTTGAGAATGATCAAAAGGAACTGCTTAGCAAACGTGCAAACGTTTGAAAGTACAATTTTATCCCTTGACCATTAAACTGCGATTGCGTAAAGTACGGCTCCGTAAAAGAAGAAAGCATTAAGCATTTTTAACCATATTGGTGGTGCCTGAGTGGCTTCAAGGTTTTATGTCAGCACGCATTGTGTGATGGCTTAAGCCATAAAGTATTTAACCAACGTGATATTATTAGCACGATAACTTAATAAATAAAATTGGTGAGGTGTCTGAGTGGCTTAAGGAGCACGCCTGGAAAGTGTGTGATGGGTTAAACCATCCGAGGGTTCGAATCCCTCCCTCACCGCCATATTTTCAAACCTTTGAATATTGAAGAGTTTATTACATAAATCTATAAATCACTTTTCCGCATACTTTGCTATCCACATTTTTAGCCCCGTAGTGGCCTTCGAAACAAGTCCAAATAAAACCGACACAATTTGTAAACAACTAAAACTTTGGATAATTAATGTAATCCATTATAGTGACGTCAGTTTTTGTGGATTTGAAATATTTAATGTCATTAATAAAAGTTCTTTTAGTTTGTTTATTCTCTTTTTTGTATTCGATACAGTCGGCGATGGCAGGATCGGAAGATAATAAAGCAATTAACCAGCTATACATTCAATTTATACAGGCTTTTAACCAACTTGATGCTGGAATAATTGAAAATATCTATGCTGAGAATGCTTGTTATATTCCTGAAAATGAAAATATAGGGATCACCTTAGGGCGAGACAGCATCATAGCTATTTATACGGCCTTTTTTGTTAAAATTAAAAACAAAAAAGGCCGTATCGAAGTAGATTTCAGAGTTGTAGAACGTCATATGGAAAACAAAAGTGTCACCGATATCGGCTACTATCTGATCCGTTTTCATCCATCTGTAGATACAGAAGAACCCATCAGTGAGTTTGCTGGAAAATTTGTCCACATCTCTAAAAAGAATACTGATGGTCAGTGGTATCTTACCGTCGACACCAACAACCATTCAAAACCTCAGTTTTACTATAATTCAAAACCTTCACCTGAACTGTATTACGGCCGTCATTTTTTACCATCAACAGCTAAAAACTATGACGAACAACCTTAATATCT
>JBAHZX010000051.1:0-39398 GCA_037132815.1 Shewanella sp. | reverse complement strand
TCGTTCAATAAATGTTCGTGCTCTCATCCTGACGAGCACGTTGGTTACACTCTTAGCAAGCCCTCTTTTTTAATAGACTTGGTATGGAAGCTTATTAGTCAACAGCATAGCCCATGTTTTCGAGTGCTTTACCATCGAGAAATGCTTTACCTTCTTTCATTTTGAGTCGATTTTGGCTGAACCATTTTATGACCATAGGATAGATGGCGTGCTCTTGCTGATAAACTCTTTCAGCTAAAGTATCGGCGGTATCTTCATCATAGACGGGCACCTTTGCTTGCAGTATAACGGGACCTGAGTCTAGCTTTGGTGTGACGAAGTGAACGCTGGCACCATGCTCGGTATCTTTAGCCTCGATGGCTCGCTGATGGGTATTAAGTCCTGTGTATTTAGGGAGAAGAGAAGGGTGAATGTTGATCATTTTACCTTCGAACCTTTGCACAAATTCATCACTTAGTATTCGCATAAAACCGGCTAAGACAATCAACGCTGGCTGATATTTATCTATGGCAAGTGTTAAGCGAGCATCATATTCAGATCTCGCTTCATCCTTTCGAACAATCACACAGCTTGTATCAATCTCGTTCTGGTGAGCACGGGTAAGACCATAAGCATTGGGTTTATTACTGATCACACCGACGACTTCTGCTTCGAGGTGATTATCACAATCATCGATGATCGCCTGCAAGTTGCTACCATTTCCTGAGATTAATACTAACACGCGACAGCTTGAGGACATTACAGGATCTCCACTTGCTCTTCGTCATCGTTGCGCTTAGCAATGTTACCAATAAGCCAAGCTTTCTCACCTTCGGCGTTAAGCAGTTGCAGTGCGGCATCGACTGTGTCAGAGGGTAGTGCGACAACCATGCCGACACCACAGTTGAAAGTACGATACATCTCAAACTCGGCAATGTTGCCGTTTCTCATCAACCAATTGAAGATAATTGGCCACTGCCAAGAGTCACCTTTAACAACGGCTTTGCAGTCATCAGGTAGTACTCGTGGAATGTTTTCCCAGAATCCGCCACCGGTAATGTGTGCCATGGCATGAACATCAGTTTGTTCGAGTAACTTAAGCAGGGATTTCACATAGATTTTTGTAGGTTCAAGTAAGTGATCAATCAGAGGTTTACCTTCGAGATCCTCTTGGGGATTAACCTTGCTGACTTCAAGTACCTTACGGATCAATGAAAATCCGTTTGAGTGAGGACCACTTGAGGCTAGTGCGATAAGTGAATCACCAGCAACCACTTTAGTGCCGTCGATAATGTCTGCTTTCTCTACTACACCGACACAAAAACCGGCTAGATCATAATCATCACCTTCATACATCCCTGGCATTTCGGCGGTTTCCCCGCCGATAAGCGCACAGCCTGATTGCACACAGCCTTCGGCGATGCCCTTAACGACTGCTGTTGCGGCGTCAACGTCTAACTTGCCCGTTGCATAGTAATCGAGGAAGAAAAGCGGCTCGGCACCTGAAACGATTAAGTCGTTAGAGCACATGGCGACTAAGTCAATACCAACTGTGTCATGTTTCTTATAATCGATGGCCAATCTTAACTTGGTGCCAACACCATCGGTACCAGAAACAAGCACTGGGTGTTTGTACTTAGTCGGTAGTTCACACAGAGCACCAAAGCCACCTAAATTGCCCATAACTTCTGGACGGTGGGTACGTTTCACGGCAGATTTAATATTATCAACTAGTGCATTTCCGGCATCGATATCGACACCTGCATCTTTATAGCTAAGCTGGGTAGGAGTGCTCACGAAGATCCTCTCGGGTACAAAATGATTATTGGATTTTATGCGGCGCTATTCTACCAGTTTGTGACAGGCCTCGAAAGCGAAGATTTAGCTATTTAAAGTGATTATAGTTCACCATTTATAGGTTTTTTTAAATTTTATGTTTTCCATTGCGGCCAAATCAACTAAAATCTCGCAAATTGGCTTGTACCAATGCAAAAAATCAGGAGAGAAAAAATGAAAGTTGTCGAGGTTAAACACCCACTAGTCCGTCATAAAATAGGCTTAATGCGTGAAGGTGATATTAGTACTAAGCGGTTCCGTGAGTTGGCAGCGGAAGTGGGTAGTTTACTGACCTACGAAGCTACTGCTGATTTTGATACTGAAACGGTCACGATTCAAGGTTGGAATGGTCCGGTTGAAGTGGAGCAAATTAAAGGCAAGAAGGTCACGGTTGTGCCAATTCTTCGTGCCGGTCTTGGTATGATGGATGGTGTTCTGGAGAACATCCCGAGTGCGCGTATCTCAGTCGTTGGAATATATCGTGACGAAGAGACGCTAAAGCCTGTGCCTTATTTTGAAAAGTTGGCCAGTAACATGCCTTCACGTATTGCCTTAGTTGTTGATCCTATGCTTGCGACGGGTGGTTCAATGATTTCAACTATCGATCTGCTAAAAGATCGTGGATGTACTGCGATTAAAGCACTGGTTCTGGTTGCTGCACCTGAAGGGGTTGCCGCATTAGAGAAAGCACATCCTGATATTGAACTATATACTGCCTCTATCGATGATTGTCTGAATGAGCAGGGGTACATTCTGCCGGGCCTTGGCGATGCTGGTGATAAAATCTTCGGTACTAAGTAGTCATAAGCTTAAATTAAGCCTGTCGCTTGTTTATACTATTAGTTTATTTATATAAAAAGGAGCCAAATGGCTCTTTTTTGTTTCTCGTCTGGCTAACTGCTAACTGCTAACTCTTCTCTTTATAGCACCATGGCTGCTATCCAGCCAAATACCAATAATGGGATATTGTAGTGAATAAAGGTTGGGATAACACTGTCTTTGATGTGATCGTGCTGTCCATCTGCATTTAAACCTGCCGTTGGGCCTAATGTCGAGTCAGAAGCTGGTGAGCCAGCATCCCCCAGAGCCGCTGCAGTGCCAACTAAAGCGATTGTGGCAGTGACCGAGAAACCAAAATTCATGGCCAATGGCACATAGATGGTTGCGATGATCGGGATAGTAGAAAAAGACGAACCAATACCCATAGTAATGAGTAATCCTACCAGTAACATCAAAAAGGCAGCTAGAGCTTTGTTGTCACCTATGATGCTGCTCAGTGATTCGACTAAGCTGCTCACGTCGCCGGTCTCTTTTACTACTGCGGCAAATCCCGCGGCAGAGATCATGATAAAGCCAATGTTGGCCATCATGCGTACACCTTGATTAAAGATATCTTGATCGGCGACATGTTTGAGCGCACCTGAAAAACTAAAAATGATAAAACCAATTAAGGCTCCGAAAATCATCGAGTCGGTGATTAACTGTACCGCGAGTGTCGATGCGATGGCCATGATTGCGATGACAATATTGCGGCCGTTCACCGCTTCTTCTGGTTTGACAGCTAAGCTCTGTTCTTTTTTATATTCACGGGGTTTTCTGTAGCTGATAAATACCGCCACCAATAACCCAGTTATCATGCCCATTGCCGGAATTAACATGGCGGTGGGGATTTGTTCTCGTACGGCATTGAGGTTATTGCTATTTAGGTTGGCTAGTAATATGTCATTCAAGAAGATGCCGCCAAAGCCAATGGGTAAGATCATATAGGTCGTAACTAAACCAAAAGTGAGTACACAGGCCACCAAACGTCGGTCCAACTTTAGCTTAGACATCACATGCAGTAAGGGTGGAATAAGAATGGGAATAAAGGCAATGTGAATGGGGAGCAAATTTTGGGAAGAAACCGCCATGGCAAGGATAGCCAGTAACAAAGTCCAACGAACGCGATTTATATTAGTACGGTTGTACTCTTTGCCCAGTAGCGAGATGATTTTTCTGGAAATGAGCGTAGTCAACCCAGAATGAGACAGGGCGACGGCAAATGCGCCAAGTAGTGCATAGCTTAATGCTATTTGCGCACCACCACCTAAGCCGATGTTAAAAGCATCTATCGATTGTTGGAGACTCATTCCTCCAACCAGACCTGCGACCAATGCACTAATCGTGAGTGCGATTACGACATTTACCCGAACTAAACTTAAACCTAGCATAAGGCAAACCGCGATGACGACTGCGTTCATATCAATAGTTTCTTTGTTATTTTTCAGTTTGGCAGCCATTCTTGCCTAGCTAGTCTAGGCTTGTCCAGTAGACTGAGAATATATTGACTTAAAGTGAGAGTTTGTTAACTCTGTGTGCGTATAATATAGTCAATTTCCATTATTAATCACAGAAAACCTGAGTCTATTGCTTTGCCTAAAGAAACGAAGAGATGAAGATTCAATTAATAAAGCTGTTATTCGTCGCAAAAAGCTTGTATGCGGGTAAACACTGCTTATAATGCCATAAGATTTAGATCAATAAGCGTTTTTCAATCCATAGATGGAGATATAAAATGAGCGTATTAGTAGGCCGTCAGGCACCTGATTTTACTGCCGCAGCTGTACTTGGTAACGGCGAAATTGTCGATAGCTTTAATCTAGCTGAAGCCATTAAAGGCAAGACAACGGTAGTTTTTTTCTACCCTCTTGATTTTACTTTTGTATGCCCATCTGAGCTGATTGCTTTCGATCATCGCATTGAAGAGTTTAAGAAGCGTGGCGTGGAAGTGATCGGTGTCTCAATCGATTCACAATTCACTCACAACGCTTGGCGTAACACTCCCGTTGCTGAAGGCGGTATTGGTCCAGTTCAGTATACTCTTGTTGCTGATGTCAAGCATGAGATCTGTAAAGCATATGACGTTGAGCATCCTGAAGCCGGTGTTGCTTTTCGTGGTTCTTTCCTCATCGACAAAGAAGGCATGGTTCGTCATCAGGTTGTTAATGATCTTCCATTAGGTCGTAATGTTGACGAAATGCTACGTATGATTGATGCACTTCAGTTCCACGAAGAGCACGGTGAAGTTTGTCCTGCTGGTTGGGAAAAAGGTGACAAAGGTATGGACGCAAGCCCAGAAGGCGTAGCTTCTTACCTAACTGATAATGCAGACGCCCTATAATCTTAACCGATTATCGTTAGTCTAATGTATAAAAAACCGCGATTATTGCGGTTTTTTTATCTCTGCTTTATTCTTTAGCAATTATATCTTGCTCGATAATCAGTGCATGAGATAGAGGATAAACTTTCATTCTGTTCCGCTTCCGGCACATTTAAGCCCATCTTCCATCTTCCATTGTTCATTATCGACACTAGCAATCTGAGCTGTGAACATGACTGCTTCTTAAAACACAACTAACCTGCATGCATGAAAGTTTAGGCTTGCAGCTTGAAATAAACTGGTAGCTGGTGTTTACGGTGTATCATCTGGAAATTTCCGTGACTTTGAATCCAAGCTTAATATATCTTGTTGCGATCGTAATTATGACTTTGTTCTACGTTATTTTTCGACCTTGATATGCTATTTTATTATTCTGGTTGAAATATCTTTTACATTTTTGGAGTTATCGTGTTGATTAAAAATGTTCCATTAGCATCCATACTCTTAATATCTTCACTATTGTCGCTGCCAGCTATTGCTAATGATTTCGCTGCTTGCATTGTTAAACTACAGGATAAAGCTCTGCAAGAAGGACTTTCGAAGGAGATAATCTATAACACATTAGCCGATGTTAAATATGTCTCCAGAGTAATAAAACTCGATAAGAAGCAACCAGAGTTTAGCCAGAGTTTCGATAATTATTTCAGTAAACGGGTGACCGATTGGCGTATAAGTCAAGGCAAGAAAATGTTGCTAGAGCATCAAGTGTTATTAAATAAATTACAAGAGACTTATGGTGTTCCACCTCAATATTTGATGGCATTTTGGGGGCTTGAAACCAACTTCGGTTCATATAAGGGCAAGATGCCGGTGTTAGATTCACTGGCAACTTTGGCCTGCGATCCCCGTCGTAGTAAATATTTCACCGGCGAGCTGATGCAAGCGTTACAGCTTAAAGAGAAGTATGGTTTCGATGCTGCGACCATGGTAGGTTCTTGGGCTGGAGCCATGGGGCATACTCAGTTTATGCCGAGTGCTTATACTCACTATGCTGTCGATGGCGATGGCGATGGCAAAGCTGATCTATGGAATAGTATTGCAGATGCATTGACATCGGCGGCAAACTTTCTCAATCAACTTGGTTGGCAGCGAAATGAGCGTTGGGGCAGAGAAGTAAAATTGCCAGATAATTTCAATTATAATTATTTGGGAAAATCTCAGGCTCAAAGTTTGGCTGATTGGAAAAAGCGGGGCCTGATTCAGAGTAATGGAGCCGCTTTATCGACCTCTGATATGATAGCAACACTCTACCTTCCTGCTGGGCATACCGGTCCTGCATTCTTAGGGTATAAGAATTTCGATGTGATCATGCGCTGGAACCGTTCTGAGTTTTATGCCATTGCAGTGGGTCATTTAGCCGATAGGATTAATGGTGGCGTAGGATTAACCATGATACCACCGAAACAAGATAATCTAAGTCGGATTCGGGTGAAAGCCTTGCAAATAAAGTTAAATGATAATGGCTTCGATGTGGGTAAACCCGATGGTATCATGGGAAGTAATTCTAAGACGGGATTACGAGCCTATCAGCAGAGTGTGGGCCTGATAGCGGATGGATTTCCCGATGAGGCAACATTTAAGGCTATCGGAGTCAACTAGCGGTTAACTTATTAATCTAGAGTTTTTCTGCTGACCGTGAGTATCATTTGCGTTAACTCATCGCCATTTAAAGGTGTAATCACATTGATTGCACCTTTTGTTTTTATCTATTACATTATTCCTAAAATTTGGTACGAAACTGGCTGTTTTAGCATTCGGTATTAATGAAAGAGATGAAACCTCCAAATATTATGGAAATCTTTTTACATGAAAAGCAACGGCTTGCCATTATCCTTAGGGTAACCGCTGATATTTATCACTAGAGTGTGTAAATGAGTTTTGTTAAACTTCGTTACCAAAATAGGGGCTAATATGGAGCTAAGGACATTTGATGAGTATTAAAAAAGATATGGTTGTTCAATTTAAATACATATTACGCGATGAGAAGGGGGAAGTTTTAGAGACAAATAAAGATCTGGACCCAATCGCGTATCTGCACGGCCATAACAATATGATGCCAGGTGTTGAAGATTCAATTGAAGGTAAAGAGGTTGGTGCAAGCTTCTCTGTCAAATTAGCAGCGGAAACTACATACGGGGTTAGAAATGAAGATGCGGTTCAGCGGGTATCTGTTAAGCATCTTCAAGGTGCTAAAAAATGGAAAGCGGGTATGCGTGCGTTGATCGATACGGATCAAGGCCAACGTCAGGTGACTATCATCAAAATGGGTAAGTTTATGGCCACGGTTGATGTCAATCACCCGCTGGCTGGTCGTGAGCTCACATTTGACATTGACATTATCGAAGCTCGTGATGCAACCGATGAAGAGGTTGCTCATGGTCATGCCCACGGTAAAGGCGGCCATAACCATTAATTGCAATCTAACTGTTAGTTAAAAATAATATAAAAACCAGTATTATTGCTGATTTTTTCATTTGGGCATTTTATTAATAGTTGGTGATTATACCCAAATATCAAATAATTAGGAGTTATATGGTTATTAATTTTTCACAGGGGAGGTTGATCCTGTCTCCATTTGAGTTACAAGTGCGTTTTAATACCTCAGGTATCACTATGTATGCCATGGTTGAAGACATTAAGTTCATCGATGATGCTCTAATCATGCACGCCGATGCAGGGGCCGTTAGGTGGAGCCTAAAATTAGATTCCCCGGAACAATTAGCAGTGATCAGAACGGAGTTAGGTGTCTAGAAGACGGCTATGCTGGTTTACATCGCTCTGTTTGATATTTTAATCTGATCGGGTTTAATTCCCTGCCGCTTGCGGCGTAAAGTCTTTTGAACTTCACGCTATAAGATACCTCTCTTTGCATAGCAAATTGGAGCCAAAGCGAAAAGCCTTGGCGCGAGGTAATTCATTATCTTTTATGCAGTTGTTCTTTGATTTAAACAGGCTTGGATCAGAATGTCATAATTTGGCCTTTTATGCCCAATATTATCGAAGGGGTTACATGTTTATTACCCGTGTAGCTTGGCTTGTGGTGATCCTGATATGATATCGACGATAAACTTTCATTAAAAATAAAAGGGAAACAAATGTCAGTACTAGCATTAGAGCGGATCACCATAGAGCCAGATACCCGTGCAACAGCATGTGTTATCTGGTTACATGGATTAGGTGATTCTGGAGCCGGATTTTCACCTGTAGTTCCAGCACTGGAACTGCCGAATAATCACAGGATCAGATTCATTTTTCCTCATGCCCCAGAGCAAGCGGTGACAGTCAATCAAGGCTATGTGATGCGAAGTTGGTATGACATCAAGAGTATGGATTTACATCATCGTGCCGATATGTCAGGGGTTCTGGAGTCTGAGCAGTCTGTTACTGCACTAATACAGCAACAGGTCGATTTAGGAATACCCGCAGATAAAATTGTGCTGGCAGGTTTTAGCCAAGGAGGAGTCATAAGCCTGTTTACTGGGCTAAGGTATCCACAAACTCTAGCGGGTATAATGGCACTGTCTTGTTACTTACCTTCGGCTGATAAATTACCGGCTCTACTGAGTGAAGCTAATAAGCAAACGAGCATACTCCAGCACCACGGTAAGCAAGATGATGTAGTGCCATTATTTGCTGGCAAGATGGCTAATGAACTGCTGAATCAGGCTGGTTATCTAACGGAATGGAAAACTTATGGCATGGGGCACAGTGTGTTACCACAGCAGCTGCAAGATATAGGCAAATGGTTGAAGTTACGTTTGTGTTAAGTGGGTTTAGTGTTGCCGTTAGTCTTTGATGCGAGTTATTTGTTCTCGCTTTCTTTACTGCTCAGTCTCGTTACTCCCTTGTTCACCTTGTTTTTATTACGGCATTTTGACCCTGTAGCAGATGCTGTGTAACGACTTAATTTATTTTAGTCCTTGAAAATTTAAAAAGTGCCTACATATATAGATTATGGAACGCTCGATGAGGTTCCAGTGTTAACTTAAATTGTGATGCCTTCGGGGTCAATCGAGTTAACCATTGACAACAGGTGCGACAAGTTACTGCAAGGCAGTCGAGTCGGCCAACTTTAATTTAATATTGCTTAAGACAAGGATATAATTATGCAAAACTATGATCTTACTCCCCTATATCGCAGTGCCATTGGTTTCGATCGTTTAGCCCAGCTTGCAGAGCATGCGGCTTCGAATAAAAGTAACTCAGGTTACCCTCCCTATAATATTGAAGCACTTAATGAAAACCGTTATCGCATTACCATGGCTGTTGCGGGCTTTACTATGGATGAACTCAATATTACCAGCGAAGGTGAAAAATTATTAGTGAAGGGCGTCAAAGCTACACTAGATAAGACGCGTAAGTACCTTTATCAAGGTATCGCAGAGCGTGGCTTCGAACGTACTTTTCAGTTGGCTGATTATGTCACCGTGACCGGAGCTAACCTTGAGAATGGCCTACTCAACATTGACTTACAAAGAGAGATCCCTGAAGCCCTTAAACCAAAAACGATTGAAATTGGCACGTCACGGGTACTCGAGGCTGAATAAATAACTCAAACTTGTGTTATTTAAGCTTGAGCAGTAGAGCTAAGCGAGTTTAATATCAGTCTAGACTCAGTTCCTGTTTATCACTCGAACAGTCACCATAATTAAAGGGAGCGTATGCTCCCTTTTTAGTGTCTGATTGTAAATAAATAAAACTAATTATTAGGCTCGCATCGACTTCTCACCGCGGGATAATCCTACAACCCCAGATCGAGACACTTCAACGACTTTAGTCACGTCACCTATTGCTCCGATAAAGGCATCTAGCTTCTGGGATGTACCTGTTAGCTGAATGGTATAAAGTTCAGCGGTGATATCGACGATCTGACCGCGAAAAATGTCAGAAGTACGTTTTATTTCATCACGAATCGTTCCCTTTGCTTTTACCTTAATTAAGGCTATTTCACGTTCAATATGATCAGACTCAGTGACGTTTGAGACTTTGAGAACATCGATTAGCTTATGCAGTTGCTTCTCTATCTGTTCTAACACGGCCTTATCTGCTACAACACAAATGTTAAGGCGAGACAGGGTCACATCGTCGGTTGGCGCCACGGTTAAACTCTCGATGTTGTAACCCCGTTGAGAGAAAAGGCCGACGACGCGAGATAAGGCACCGGGTTGATTTTCTAGTAATAAAGATATAATACGACGCATTAGCTTTTCTCCGTTTTGCTCAGCCACATCTCGTTCATCGCGCCGCCGCGGATTAACATAGGGTATACATGTTCGGTCTGATCAATATTGATGTCGACAAATACCAGTTTGTCTGTCATCGACAAAGCCTTTTTCAGACCTGATTCAAGCTCCGCTGGGTCGCTGATTGTGATGCCAATATGGCCATAAGCTTCTGCAATTTTAGCAAAGTCAGGCACCGAGTCCATATAGGAATGTGAGTGGCGACCGGAATAGATCATGTCTTGCCATTGTTTGACCATGCCAAGGAAACGGTTGTTTAGGTTAATGATTTTTACTGGGATACCGTATTGAAGTGCCGTTGACAGCTCTTGAATGTTCATCTGAATAGAACCGTCACCAGTAACACATAGTACGGTGGCATCGGGATTGGCAAATTTAACTCCCATGGCAGCGGGGAGGCCAAACCCCATAGTGCCGAGCCCACCGGAATTTATCCAACGACGTGGCTTGTCAAAGGGGTAGTAGAGTGCGGCGAACATTTGGTGCTGACCTACGTCCGATGCGACAAAGGCATCACCATTGGTGAGTTTATGTAATGTTTCGATCACTTGCTGTGGTTTAATTTTATCTGAGTTGGTGTCATAGGCTAAGCTTTTTCGTGCTCGCCATTGATTTATCTCGCTCCACCAAAAATCAATGGCATCTTTATCGGGATTAATATCACCAATGGCTGATAATCGAGTTAACATCTCATCGAGTATGCTATCAGCCGAACCTACGATGGGGATATCGACTCGGATCGTCTTAGAGATAGAGGAGGGATCGATATCTATGTGTAATATGGTGGCGTTGGGGCAATATTTTTCGACATTGTTGGTGGTGCGGTCATCAAACCTTACGCCGATGCCGAAGATCAGGTCGGTGTTATGCATCGCCATATTAGCTTCATAACAACCATGCATGCCTAACATGCCTAAGCTGTTATCATGGCTAGCGGGGAAGGCACCAAGTCCCATCAGGGTGCTGACTACTGGGACATTAAGCTTTTCTGATAGTGCTAGAATTTGCTTGTCACACTCTGAGATAATGGCACCGCCTCCAACATAGAGTACAGGCTTCTTTGCTTTTAGCAGTGCTTGTAAACCGCGACGGATCTGGCCTTTATGTCCGGAAGTTGTCGGGTTATAAGAGCGCATGCTGATATCTTTAGGATATTCATAATCAAACAATATCTCAGGGTTCATACAATCTTTTGGCACATCGACAACGACAGGGCCTGGACGACCACTTGCAGCGATAAAAAAGGCTTTCTTAATGATGGTAGGAATATCTCTGGCATCGGAGACCAAGAAGCTGTGTTTAACGACTGGGCGTGAGATACCGATCATGTCACATTCTTGGAATGCATCATTACCGATTAAGTTGCTGGGTACTTGACCAGATATAATAACCAGTGGGATAGAATCGGTATAGGCGGTGGCGATACCCGTAATAGTGTTGGTAGCACCTGGGCCAGATGTGACAAGAACCACACCAACTTTACCGGTTGAACGGGCATAACCATCGGCCATATGTACGGCAGCTTGTTCGTGACGGACAAGAATATGCTCAATTTTTGATTTTTGGTGAAGGGCATCATAGATATCCAGTACAGATCCGCCAGGATAGCCAAATATATGTTTTACGCCTTCGTCGATAAGAGATCGAACGATCATGCTGGCGCCGGATAGCTTCTCCATTTGTAAACCCTCATAAGTTACCGCCATGGTATGCAGTATCTTGCAACAGCGACGGTAATCGCTTGAATAAAATGAGCGTGGACGGTGATCCTTGCTCTCAAAATGTCGGATAACTTTGCTTTAAAGTTGATCCCACCCTGTAAGGTGTGACACCTGTTTCAAATGAACAGGTTTTCATCATATAAAAAAAACAGATCTATTCAAGTCTTTTATTAAAAAAAAATACCTAAGGTGAAAAAATGTGACTGAAGGTGAAGATAATCGCCTTTTATGTTGGAAATAGGAGATATACTTTATAATATGAGCTGAATTAAGTCACTGGTGGTATATTGCTCCGATAACGCCGATGAGCAAATAATTGACAAATAGCGACCAAGATAACTGCACTTAGCATTAAGGCGGAGAAAGGCACTGCAGTGCCAGTGTAAAACAGGGCTAATAGAGGCCCAGCTACCGCGCCAAAACCAAATCTCAAGGTGCCAACCACAGCGGTGGCTGTTCCCGTTTCTTGTTGGAATTGCATTAATACAATAGCATCTGCATTTACAGACATCACCCCAAGACTCGCCATAAATGGCAGCAAGGTGAGCACGGTAAAGTGATAGCTCATTCCCAGCCAATTAACTGCGAAAAGGGCCGAACCGGCAATGATAGCCAGCAAGGTTGCTACCTTGAGAATTCTGCGTGAACCATAACGAACAACAATGCGGCTGTTGATGATATTAGCTAGCATCAGAGCGCCGACATTGATACTAAATAAAATAGCAAACAGGGATTTATCTAAGCCGAAGACCTCCATATACACGAATGGTGACGCCGTCAGGTAACAGAAAAATGCAAAAGAGGTCAGTACACCACTGGCAATGTGAAGTTTGATTCCCGGTTTAGTAAAGACCACGGCGTAGGCACCGAAAAAAGTTTTTTGGCTACGCTGACTTAAATCAGTATCACTGGGCATTTTTAATTTAAAAAATACCAAAGCTAGCATGATCACGGCATAGAAAGCTAAGATGAAAAAGATGAGATGCCATTCACCAAACTCTAAAATTAAGCTGCCGATGCTAGGAGCAATTAATGGAGCTAACATCATAATAAGGCTGACATAAGACATGCCTTTAGCTGTATTTTTACCATATATCTCTTTAATGTAACCCGGAACGACGACGGTAGCGGCTGCACCGATGAAGGCTTGACCGAACCTGAGGGCTAGAAATGTTTCAATACTGGTGACAAAGGCGAGTAAAAAGCTCATTAAAGCAAACCCTGTGAGGCCTATAATGACTAATGGTCGGCGGCCAATTCGATCGGCTAAAGGACCAAAACAGAGCATACCTAAAGCGTACCCAGCTAAATAGATACTGAGTGATTGCTGCACCATAGTAATATCAGTATGAAAACTCGTAGCAAGTGTGGCCATGGCGGGCAGATAAAGATCGATAGCTAATGGTGTGATTGCGATTATCGCTGACAACATAGGGAGTAGCATGACAAGATTTAAATTGGCTGCAGGATCTGTTGTCGGGCTTGTTTGATTGGATACCGCTTTCACTAATACCTCTTATTAAGTAAGAATGAGCCCTAAATGGGCAAAGATGATTACTATCAAGTTAGATGGCTAAATGTAGACTACGAAATCGGGTGACTCTTTTTTTGCACATTTTGCACAATAACAGCAAATTATTGATGGCAATCCATCGGTGAGCCTGCTGCTATAGCAAAATATGATGAAAAAGCACGATGAAACAATTCAGTGTAGAAACTGTTTATCAGAACGTTAACGGCATAGATTTAGTTGAATATTCTTGATATAGATAACGAGTTTGAGAACTACTATCTGAGATAATTATTATACGACTAATGACTAAAATTAGCCATGACTAACCTAAGTTTAAGTTTATTTTAAGCATAGGCAATTGTAACTAAATGCAGTCTGGTATCTGTATCTATCGAGTATCACTCTAGGCTCTGGCACAGAGCTAATTGATTGGAATATCACTAATAGATATTTATTATTCATGTGGGCTCGTGGATGGGGACACATTAATCATTTACTGTTTAGGATCGAATTTTCGCGTGACTGAGTAGACATTTCGAGTCAAGTTTGTAATACAAGTCTCAATGTCGAGTATGAAGGATCCGAATTCGACGTTGCTACTTGATCCGCCAATACTCAATCGAATGTAATTATCTTGATGCAGTCATTTATTGGCCAAATTGAAAAGATTTACCACTTTCTAGCCAGGTTGGGTATTTTTTCATAATATTGGAAAATATTGTGCTCTCAAGGTGACCAGCTAACCAACGCTGCACGTTTGGGTAGGGAGCTAGATTGAACCAAGCTCTGTCGACTCCAGCAAATTGGCGAATAAAAGGGAAGATGGCAAAATCTGCGATACTGGTAGAATCACTTAACAGCTGTAGATGTTTGCCCAACAAGTGTTCAAGTTGAGTGATAAATGTCTCTCCTTGTTGCCGGTAATAAATTTCACTCTGCTTAGGGTTTCTGTCGGCATATTTATACTTATCCAACCAAGGTTTGAACTCATAGTCATTACTGTCAATTAAGGCTTTAGCTTGCTCTTGTCGCTGAGGTTTACCGGCAAGCAAGAGGTGATGAGGATCGTTCAAACATAGTGCCCAGCGCATGATGTCCAGGCTTTCATCTATGACGCTGTCATCTTGCAAGATAAGTACTGGTACAGTGCCTTTAGGCGAAGCGGCTAACATGGGGCCAGGTTTATGTTTAAGGATAATTTCACGTAAAGAGACAGAGGTTCCCGAAAGTGAAATACCTAAACGTGCACGCATCGCATAAGGGCAACGTCTGAAGGAATAAAGGGTGGGTAAGGGCATAGTACTAGATTCTATTTTTGAATAAATACTGGGGTATTTTTAACCGACAGCACAGAAATAACAACGTATAAAATAGAATAGAAGGGGAAAGCAGACGAAAACTAGCATTTTTATGAATAAACTTTCTTTTTATCTGTTTATTGGAGGGTGACTCAGGTAGGGTTTCTCACGATTTTGTAACCTAGCTCAAATTTGAGTTAGGTTATTATTTTAAAATGCGCTAGAGATTGAGCTCTGGTCAGCATTAGAGGTTAGTATGTCCCAAGTTGTCGTTTGCGCTCTATATAAATTTGTTTCTCTGCCACATTTTGAATCTATTCAGCAGCCTTTGCTTAATATTATGACCGATACTGGCATCAAGGGTACCTTGTTACTTGCCAGCGAAGGCATTAATGGCACAGTAGCAGGCACTCAAGATGCTATTGATAACCTGCTTAACTGGCTAAACACTCAGTCGGGTTTAGCTAATATTGTGCATAAACTGTCGTTCGATGAAGAGATGCCGTTTTACCGCATTAAAGTTAAATTAAAGAAAGAGATCGTGACCATGGGAGTCGAAGGCATAGACCCACTTAAAGTGGTAGGCACTTATGTTAAGCCCCAAGACTGGAACGCGTTAATTTCAGATCCCGATGTCATCTTAGTCGATACCCGCAACGAGTATGAAGTGCAGATTGGTACCTTCAACAATGCGGTCGATCCAAAGACGAAAACATTCAGGGAATTTCCCACATTCGTAAAAGAGAACTTAGATCCGATTAAACATAAGAAGGTCGCTATGTTCTGTACTGGTGGGATCCGTTGTGAAAAGTCGACGGCTTACCTTAAAGAGCAAGGCTTCGATGAGGTATATCACCTTGAAGGCGGTGTGCTTAAATACTTGGAAGAAGTTAAGCAAGAAGATAGCTTGTGGCAAGGTGAATGCTTCGTTTTCGATAATCGAGTTGCAGTCAACCATGACTTAGAAAAAGGTCAGTATGATCAGTGCAACGCCTGTCGCATGCCTATCACAGAGAGTGAAAAAGCGAGTGAGGCTTATGTTCAGGGAGTTAGCTGTCCCCATTGCATTGCTTCTATCTCTGATAAGCAACGTCAGCGTTTCGAAGAACGTGAACGTCAGATGCAGCTCGCCGAAAAGCGCGGTGAAGCCCATATCGGCAGCGACGTAAAAGCGGTTATTCAATCTCGCCGCAGTAAAAAAGAGAGCTCGAAACAAGCTCAGGTTAAATTGAATAAAAGTAAATTAACTTAGTAGGATATGGTTTATTTGCTACTTTGAGAGTGTTAATTACGGCTTTATATCTATATCGGTTAATTATTTCTGTTTAATCGATGATTTAATTATAGGGGCGAGTGAATGTTTGTTGGTTTTGATTATGGCAGTGCCAATTGCGCCATAGGTGTCATGGATGATAACTGTGTACGATTATTACCCTTGTCGGCAGATTCCAATTATCTGACTTCGACGCTTTATGCCCTCGACAGAGAGTTTATTGCCGAAGCAGTGTACCAACAGATGCCGCAGCATTTAGCAGCCGATTTTGCTAGGCTACGTGGTGCTCAACTTAGTCGTGCACAGCAAGCGCGTCGAGAATTAGATCTTGATAAAGATGAACAAGTAGTATTTATCGGCGAACAAGCAGTTAATGCCTATTTAGATATGCCCGAAGAGGGATTCTATGTCCGCTCACCCAAGTCTTTTCTGGGTGCCAGTGGACTCAGAAATGATCAAATTTCCCTGTTTGAAGATATCGTCACTATGATGATGCTACATGTAAAGTCTATCGCCGAGTCTGATACTGGGTTCAATAATAAAGGTGTGATAACCCATGCGGTTATCGGCAGGCCCGTTAATTTTCAAGCTATAGGTGGTGAGGAAAGCAATCAACAGGCTGAGTCCATTTTAAGGTTAGCGGCAAAACGTGCTGGATTTACCAATGTCGAGTTTTTGTTCGAACCCCTAGCCGCTGGAATGGACTATGAGGCTAACCTGACTGAAAATAAAGTGGTGCTGGTGGTCGATGTTGGCGGCGGAACCACAGATTGTTCGGTGGTGAGAATGGGACCATCACATATTAATGCGAGGCAACGCAGTCAAGATTTCTTGGGTCACAGCGGGCAAAGAGTGGGCGGCAATGATTTGGATATAGCCCTATCCATGCAAGGGTTTATGAACCATTTGGATTAGGCAGCGACATGGTTAACGGCTTACCTGTGCCAAGCAAGCCATTTTGGAATGCCGTTACCGTCAATGATATCAGTGCACAACGAGATTTTGTTTCTCTGAGCTCACGTAAGTTAATTAAATCCTTGATTCATGATGCCGAAAAACCTGAGTTACTTAAAAGGTTACTCAAGGTTCAGCAAGATCAATTAGGGTACCGTATAGTGCGTAGTGCTGAGCTGGCTAAAATAGGGTTAACAGATGCAGATTCGGTCACATCTAAATTAGATTATATCTGTCCACAGCTTAGCGCTGAGGTGAGCAGAGAATTGTTTAGTGAGGCCATTGCTGTACCTAGTGCAAAAATACAGGCCTTAATGCAGCGGGCGCTAAATGTAGCTGGTGTGTCTCCTGATGTTATCTATGTAACGGGGGGGACGGCTAGGAGCCCAGCTATTTACGATAAAATAGCCAGTTTATATCCTGAGATCCCGATTGTTGTCGGCGATCACTTCGGCAGTGTCACGGCGGGCTTAACTCGGTGGGCACAAAGAGTATTTAAAGATGAAAACAAATGAAAATTGATCTCGCGCACAGGTTTATTACGCTAGGCTGAACCTAAGCACCTACATTCATGTAGACGAGGCTTGACCGCGGTGCAATCGCGAACCTATTTCTTAAAGACAGATTAATTTATAATGTCGATGATGAATTTTTGATTGCCATAATAAAACAGTTTGTTAGCTCTATGCCATTATGCTACAATTTCGCCGCGTAAAAAACGTCTCTGCTGGTCGAAAGTCGGGACACTCTGAAAATTAATATACTTTAAGTGAGAAAACATGTCTTACACTATTGCTGCTGAAATCCGCACTGAAATCGGGAAAGGTTCGAGCCGCCGCCTACGTCATGCGAATAAAGTCCCTGCTGTTATCTATGGTGCTGGTAAAGAGTCGATCTCTATCAAGTTTAACCAAAAAGATATCATTAACATCCAAGAAAACAAAGAATTCTACACTGACGTGCTGACTATATCTGTAGATGGTAAAGAAGTGAATGTTCGTGTTCAGGCAATGCAGCGTCATGCATTCAAACCTCTTATTGAGCATGTTGATTTTACATTTGCATAATGTTTATATGTGAATCCTTAAAGCGCCAATAGGCGCTTTTTTTGTGCTTGATTTTTAACATGCTATATTTCATCTAACTCTTTCTGAGGCAAGATATTATAGTAGAGACGACTCCTTGTTTATTGATATCTTCCCACCTAATATTAAATTCCTACATGTTGGCGCACCTGTAATAAGTGACTGTTTTAATCTAACTTATTGAGAATAATGAAACGAGAATAGTAAAAAAGGAGCCCAATGGCTCCTTTTTGTCTGTGAACAAGTTAAAATTACTTAGCTACACATGATATTTCGGTGAGTTACGCGAAATTCTTATTAACGAAATCCCAGTTAACTAACTCCCAGTAATGAGCTAAGTAATCAGGACGTACGTTACGATAATCTATGTAGTAAGCATGTTCCCACACATCTACAGTCATGATTGGTGTCACACTTGTATCAGTTAGTGGTGTTGCAGCATTGCTAGTATTAACAATAGCGACGCTACCGTCAGCATTCTTAACGAGCCAAGTCCATGCGCTACCGAAATTATTAACTGCAGAATCGGTAAACTTCGCTTTGAAAGCGTCGAAAGAACCAAAGGCGTCATCAATCGCCTTAGCTATGGCACCAGTTGCTGCGCCGCCACCATTAGGTGATAAACAGTTCCAGTAGAAGGTGTGGTTCCAAATCTGTGCGGCATTGTTGAAGATACCGCCAGATGATGTTTTGATGATCTCTTCAAGGGTTTTTTTAGCAAGTTCAGTGCCGTCGACTAAGCCATTTAGCTTAACTACGTATGTGTTGTGATGCTTGCCATAATGAAATTCAATAGCCTCTTGCGAGATATGTGGTTCTAGTGCGTCTTTTGCATACGGTAATGCAGGTAGTTCAAAAGCCATGAGTTGCTCCACTCTAAGTTAGGTTTATTCTATTTAGAATCTAATTTTTAATTGAAATTCCTTATCAGTATCTTCAATTTCTCGATTAAATCAATAAAAATGTTCATATTTAATAACCTTTTAAAAAGTAGGTTTTTGTTATGGGTAAACCTGAAGTACAATAAGATAAATTTATTAGTTAATAGTGTGCGCTGTTTAGGAATTAAAATGGAAACAAACGAAACAAACGAAGTAAACGAAACAATAGAGAAAATTAAGACTCAACTCGCCGAAAACCCAATCATTGTCTACATGAAAGGTTCTCCCAAATTACCGAGTTGTGGCTTTTCATCACAGGTTGCTCAAATCATGATCAACTGTAAAGCACAATTCGCGTTTGTTGATATTCTACAGCATCCGGATATTCGTACTGAGTTGCCAAAATATGCAAACTGGCCGACATTTCCGCAGCTTTGGATTGAAGGTGAATTAATTGGTGGTTGTGATATTTTGACTGAAATGTATCAGAAAGGTGAGTTGCAGACACTAATCAGTGAAACTACTGCAAAACATGCTTCTGAAGAGGATGCTTAGTTTAGAATAAGCGAATCAATAAAAAAGCCTTTCATTGGAAAGGCTTTTTTATAAATGTAAAAATTAACTCACCTCAGATTCAATGTCTTTTGGAATAGGTAGTAGCAGGTTCATGGTGATCGCTATGATCCCGCATAGGCTAATTCCAGTAAGGCTAAATGAACCGATACCGAAAGCCATGCCACCGATGCCAAATACCAGAGTCACACCGACGATACAGAGGTTTCTAGGTTCAGTGAGATCCACCTGATTCTTTATCAGTGAATTTAACCCCACCGCCGCTATCGATCCAAACAATAGGCACATAATACCGCCCATCACAGGTACAGGAATCGTTTGCATGAGTGCACCAAGTTTACCGACAAAGGCAAGAATGATTGCTGTGATGGCTGTATAGGTCATGATCACGGGATTAAACGACTTGGTTAAGGTGATAGCACCAGTCACTTCTGAATAGGTAGTGTTTGGGGGGCCACCAAAGGCTGAAGAGGCAATCGTTGCAAAACCATCACCAGCAAGGGTTCTATGTAGCCCAGGTTTTTTCATATAATCTTTACCGGTGACATTAGAAATGGCAAGGATATCACCGATATGTTCTACAGCTGGTGCGATGGCGACAGGGATCATAAATGCGATAGCATACCAGTTAAACTCCGGAGCGACGAAATTAGGCATGGCTATCCAACTGGCTTGGGCGACAGGGGTAAAGTCGACGATACCTAAACTGAGACTTAAACCATAACCTACTAAAATACCCGCTAAGATGGGCATTAGCCTGAAGATCCCTTTAGCAAAAGTGGCGATACCTATTGTTGTAAGCAGGGATGCAAGTGAGATGATTAAGGCGGTATTTTGGTCTACTATTATTATAGAACCATCACCAGTCTTACCCATGGCCATATTAACGGCTACAGGGGCCAAGCCCAGGCCTATCACCATGATAACGGGGCCGATAACGACAGGAGGAAGCAGACGCTTGATGAAACCATCTCCCCTAACTTTGATCAAACTGGCTAAAATGAGATAAACAACACCAGCGGCCATCAATCCTCCCATGGTCGATGGGATCCCCCATGTTTGAACGCCGTACATAATAGGGGCGATAAAGGCGAATGACGACGCCAGAAAAATGGGGATCTGTCTTTTAGTAATTAACTGGAAGATCAGGGTGCCTATGCCAGCGGTGAATAAGGCAACATTAGTGTCTAATCCTGTCAGTAAAGGCATTAATACCAAGGCACCAAAAGCCACAAATAGCATTTGAGCACCTTGAAGGGCGAGGGAAAAATTTTTCATTATTATCTCTGTTATTGGCTATCAGGTTTATGTTAACAGCATGGGAAAACTTTCATAGCAATTCGTGTCACTCTTCTGTGAGTTTTCTACGTCGTTATAAAACGACATAGAAACGATGAAATAACCAAGTGAATCATCTTCAGTGAAGAAAGATGTGCTACAATTTTATTATATTGTCTCCCGTTAGAACAGTAAAAATGCTGAAAACACTATTAAACTTTTCTATTTTTTGTGCTGGCTGCTTATTGTTACAAGCAAATGCGGTGAGTGCCGCCGAAGTTTATCAACTCGATGAAACCTTGGTTCCGGTTGAATCCCGCTCTGTTGCTCAGCGAAAAGAAGCTATTTCAATTGGGCTAAGAGACGTTGTTCTGAAAAATTCAGGCTCCAAAACCTCTCTCTCACATCCGAGTGTACAGGCCAAGGTGAGAGATCCTTCTTCTTTGCTCAGTCAGTTCGGATACAAAGAAATCGATGGTGAACTTTTTTTACAGGTTAGTTTCGACCATCGACGTATCATCAAGCTCTTGAGGGATGCTCACTTGCCGGTGTGGGGTAAACAGAGACCTTTAACTTTGATGTGGCTAGTTGACGATACAGTAGCGAGGCAGATTGTTAATGATGAATCAGCGCTCGAAATTCGGAAGCTGTTCCAATTAGCTTCAGAATCAAACGGAGTACCATTATTATTTCCAGTCATGGATCTCAATGACAACATAAATGTAACCCTTAATGATATCCGAGGCATGTTTGCTGAACAGGTAGCGAGTGCGTCTCAGCGCTACCAGGCTGATTATTTCATTATGGCGTCTATCGATTCCCATGAGGAGACCGTTAAGTACAGTTTTTCCTTATACTCGAAACCTAGTGATGATACTTCGCACATCCTTCTCACGAGTCAAAGCAAAACAGTCAATGATATTGAGACTGTGGTGAAGGACATTATCTCTAGTGTGAGTGAATATTATGCTGGACGCTATGCGATGGTGGATTCAGGCACTGCACTTAATAGTGATGTAACTTTTGTTGATATTACCGAATTGAAGCAGTTGGTCGACATTGAGAAATACTTTAAACAACTCAGTGCCGTAAAGTCAGTACAACTAACTCGATTGCAAGGCTCTTCGGCTAAGTTTAAATTGGATCTATTTGGTACTGAAGATGATCTACGTCGGTTGATGAAACTCGAGCCTAAAATTGAGGTTGTGGATGAATTTATGCCTATGATACAGATAGCTGATGAATTTGATCCACTGCATTCTGCTGAGGTACAAGGTCCAGAGTATCACTGGCGAGGTTAGTATAGAATATGAATTTTTAGGTACTCGTGTTAAAATGAGGCCTAGTGTTACCTGCGTAATTGAGAATTATCTGCGTGAAATCTAACTCACCTTTACAATTGTCTTTACCTGTACATCTACCCGATGGTGAGACCTTTAACAGTTACTATCCCGCAGCGGGTAACGATGAGCTTATTCAAAGCTTAAAAGCTTGCGCCGAAGGTGCTACCCATCAGGCTGTTTTTCTTTGGGGGCCAGTCAAGTCAGGTCGAACGCATCTGATGCATGCTGCCTGTGCCCATGCAAATGCTCTTCAAAGAAGTAGTTTTTATTTACCTTTAGGTATACATGCCAGTATTTCCCCTGCTTTATTAGAGGGGTTAGAGCAGCTAGATCTGATTTGTATCGATGATGTCCATGCTATAGCTGGTCAGCCTTTATGGGAAGAAGTTATTTTCGATCTTTATAACCGCATTTCTGAAAATAGTGAATGCTCTTTGATTGTCAGCGCTAACGTTTCCCCAATAGACTCTGGTTTTGGTCTTGCCGATCTTGTCTCTCGCATGCAGTGGGGCCTCAATTATCAGTTACGTCCCATGGCTGATGAAGAAAAGTTGGAAGCATTACAGCGACGTGCTGCCATGCGTGGTTTACGGCTCGAAGATGATGTGGGACGTTTCTTACTTAAACGTTTAGCCAGAGACTTGAGAACCTTGTTTGATGTGCTTGATAAGTTAGATAAAGATTCACTAGTACATCAGCGTAAATTAACGATCCCTTTCGTGAAAAAGATGCTCGAATTGTAATTTAAACCTAAGTGAAAAGCCTTGGCATGGGGTAATTCATTGCATGAACAATCGAAAATGACTCGTTATTACCGATTGTTCATGTTTATGAATCAAGTCATCAATTTATCTTATGTCTGTCGCCGCTTATTCTCAGTTCGGGAATAAATTGAGGTTGGGAAGTATTGGTTTCTATTGATTGTGCTGTGGACTTTTTCTGTGATGTCAGCGATTGCTGAGGTGAAATTACCAGATTATCTGCCCAAGACAGACCTTGAGTCATTTGAATTGGGGAGGGTAAATTTGCAATAAGCTGAGTGCCATCTAATGTAGGTAGTATTTGATTGATGACGAATGCAGCCCTTTGAGGAATTTGAGATCCTGAGCTCTTTTCACCTATGCGTCCACGCTGACCCCAGTCTACAGTGATATTTGAAGCAGTAGCATTTTCTGGGTTATCTGTAATGCCAATATCCCGTATTATTCCATATCTGTAACTCATCATGGCTTCTTCAAATAACATGGCGGTATCTTCACGACTGGTTGAATAGGCGTAATAGTCCGTTGCACTGTCAGTGGAGAAAAAGCCTGTTATGTCATCAGGTAGATAAGCTTGTTGCACAGCGGTGGCGCTTTTACCTCTGAAGCTAACGTCGGCTAGGCTATACATCTCGTCGCTTAAGAGTGGGTATAGGGTCGTGACTTGATCGGATATTAACTCACCGGCCGATGCTCGGTGGTTATAGTAGGCTAGTAAGGTTTGGTCATCGAAAGGGATACTGGTATAAATTGAGCTTGGAAAGAAGTCATTGGCATGGGCGAGCTCATGAAATAATAGCGAGGATAAGTCTGGACTCATTTGTGTTATGGTGCGATTGTTTCTGAGCTCTCTGGAACTGGGGTAGGACATATAGGCATTATCTTTTACATAACGCCAAGGCATGATAAAGCCCAATTGATTGCCAAATTCGCTACGATAATCTACCGCTTCGTTAATCACATCTCGCTCTTCGGCGAGTAACCAAAGATCTGTGGGATCTAAATAAATGGCACCTGTGACCACCCAATAAAATGAAGGGCGAATATCGTAGCTGATCACTATGGCTGTTACCGATTGCAATAGCTGGGCAAAGTCACTGTTTGCATCCATTTTATCGAGAAATGTCTCGAAGTTTTCTCCCATCCATTGATGTGAAATCAGCACTCTATCCATGATTTTTTCTTTTTCAGAAAGCGAGATTGTTTGACCCAGTAAAGGTAACTCTTGGATCGTACAAGGGGACAAGAGTTGATTTGAATAAACGCATGAATTTAGGGCGATTTTGTAGGGTGAATTTTCTCTGTAGCTAAATGTTCGTGCCACTGGTTCATCGAAATAGGGAGAGGTAATGGCGGGCTCATTAGTGATTAGCGTCAGGACTTCATCGATAACCTCTACTCCATCGATGCTGGCAGTAGCTCTTAATATGACGATAGTATCAGAGTCTACTTTCGGTGCACTAAATTGAGCTCGTTCAATATTGCTGGTATCTATGTTTAGATCTGGACCCAATGCGATACACCAGCTAAGTCCCGTTGGGATTTGATCTGCTTGTTCTCCGACTCTATCTACTCTGAAACTGACATCGTTTCCTTCTACAACCTGTTGATCACTGCGGATATTTAACATGCCTGTCGCCATCGTGGTAACAGATATATTGAGGGTTTCATTGAAGGAAGTTTCGTTTCCTGAAACATTAACGGAGAAGCTATAGTCCCCAGCATCGGCAAATTGAAATGCTAAAATTGGGCTTTTTATTGATTTCAATATAAGGGGCTGACCCGCCGTTTGACGCCACTGGAAGGCTAACTCTCTACTCTCAGTGTTACCGACTCTTGCTAAAATTGCAGCAGATTGATTGGCATTATAGGTTGTTTCGGTGACAAACTCTAAGGCTGAAGAGGTAGATGTTACCGTTAATTGTGTTTGCTGTTCACATCGAATCAAATTTGTGGTCGGTGGAACGATAGGAGTCTCGTTATCCCCATTCGAATCGCCACCACAGGCTGTTAGGCCTAAAACACTGACTAGGGTTAGCGTGCTAAGTGTTCTCATTTTAGGGAACTCCCATTATTGATTTACTTACCTATCTGCATGACTAAAATATAACACGGCATTTAACATTAAAGCACTATGTTAAATAAGAATTATTGTGACATTAGGTATCGTATTCGTGACGAGAAATAAAAAATAATCTGAGGAGTTTTGTTTGGGTTGATCATTATTCGGTCATTAATGTGGGTTATTTTTTTTCTTCTTTAAGCCTAAACCTAATTCTCTGCCACGAATGCGGGCATAAAATGGAAAGCCTATTAGTAGTGTACAGAGCAGGAATACCTCTAGCAGAGCGAACAGGAAATGCTCCTCAGTAATGTAAAGCAAGGTGAGACCATGGAGCGTATATACACAGATGATGAAGCTTGCCCAAGCATAGGTATAAGGCTTACCTTCGATGATACCTTTCAAAGGGAAGAGTAATGGTATTATCCACATAGCTGTAAATACTAGAGAATATTCTCCCGTGATCCCCTTGTTGATAAACCAAGTGGTGAGCATTAATACTAATGCCAGATAACCTGCTCGGCATAAATGAAACAAACGAGTCGAATTCATTGGTAATCCTTAAAGAATCGCAAGAATATTTTCGGGAGGACGGCCAATAGCAGCCTTATTGTTGGCCAGTACTATGGGGCGTTCTAGCAGTTTAGGGGTATCGACAATAGCTTCAATGAGCTGATCTTCAGTCAAATTTACGTTGGCTAAATTTTGCTCTTTATATTCAGTTTCTTTGGTGCGCATTAACTCTCTTGCACTTAAACCAAGTTTAGTGAGTAAATCTTCAATTTGGTTTTTTTTAAGAGGAAATTTTAGATATTCAACTATGTGAATTTCGCAATTTTTTTCTTCTAATAAAGCCAGAGTTTGACGGCTTTTAGAGCAGCGTGGGTTATGGATAATACTGACCATCGTCATAGACTTATGTCTCAATATGAATATTACGGATATCATACTTGAAAACGTGACTAAAGTCACAGTCACAAAGTATGGAAAATGGGTCGATTTGTGATTTATTTCAACGCAATTAACTATGATGCGTTTATACCTAAGGAAATGAGAATCGCTGAAAACTGATGACCTAGAAGTAAGGCCACCGATTGAATAAGCCGTTACTAAAGAGCCTCTATTGCCAACTTTGCCAGCCTGAACTGTCGAATTCTAGCCTCGATTCTGGCAAGTTGTAGTGGTTCATCCTTGGATGCTTGATAAGCAAAATTCAGTTGATCTATGGCGCCTTTATAGTTAGCACTTAGCGCCATAGATTCAGCTTTAACAAAGTGTTCCATCGCTTTATTACCGATCTTTTTATATGCATCACTAAGCAAAAATAAAGGTAATTGATTTTGTTTATCTAAGAAAATGAGTTCTTCAAGCAAGGGGATGGCACGCGTTGCCTTGTTTGATTCTATATACACATGGGCCAAATTAGTATTAATCACCTGAGAAAATGGCTTAAGTTTGTGTTGTGTTTCGAGTAACTCAATGGCTTCATCTGTCGCTTTGCGCTGCACTAATAGATCGGTTTTAGTATCGATATAAAATAGATTGTTTCTATTTTCTTTTAGTAAGTTATCGACGATCTGTTCAGCTTCGTCGAAGCGCTTGATTCTAAATAAGGCTAAAGCCTTGCCATAGAGGGCTACATTTCTGAAGGTATAGGTTTTTTTTCTGAGCTGCTTATCGAAAAGGGAGAGAGCAGCTTCTTCACTATAACTGGAAAATCTGACTTGAATACGCGCCTTCGCTAACTGAAAGTCAATGTTGTCCGGTATATACCGGAGAGGATATTGAGCAGCCCTATTTCGAGCTTCAGTAATTCGTGATTCGGGGAGCGGGTGAGTCAGCAACATTTGTGGCGGCGTGGTGGTGAATCGGTAGCGAATGGCAAGTTTAGCGAAAAATTCAGCGGCACCATTGGGATCGAAGCCTGCATCAACCAAAATTTGCATACCTATTCTATCAGCTTCTTTTTCATGGGCTCGAGTAAAGTTAATTTTGGACTGAGACGACAGGGCTTGTGTGGTGGCGAGTGCTGCCATTCCAGCCTGTGGGGAGGCTATTGTCAGAAGTATTGCACCTAACATCCCGACAATGGTTGCCGTTGAACTTTTATCTTGGGCTTCTAATGAACGGGCTAAATGTCTTTGGGTAACATGGGTAATTTCATGAGCCAGAACCGATGCTATTTGGCTCTCATTATCAGCATTTAAAAATAAACCGGAGTGAACACCGACATGGCCTCCGAAAAATGCAAAGGCGTTTATTTCATCATTTCTTAATAAGAAAAAATAGAATGGTGTTTTAACTCCCGTTGCATGAGCCACCAGTTTATTACCCAGTTCTGTTAAATATTGGTTTAATACCGGGTCGTTAAGCATGGGGGCCGAGGAGCGAATCACCCGCATATAGGCATCACCATAGAGGGTCTCTTTTTCGAGACTGAAAGTATTAACGGCGGCAGTACCCAGATCGGGAAGGTCGTTATTTGCAAAAACTAAAGGTGTAGTAGCAGAGAAAATAAGTGAAATGGCACCGGCTACCAGAGACCTCGTTGATATAATTTTACTCAAACTTATCCTTAATGTGGGTAATGTTGTCTTAGTAAGACCATTCATTAGCAACGTAAGTGAATTATTTTAAAATGCTTTGCTAACTAAACTTGAATCGTGCATGTAATTATGGTTATTTATAATATCAATATACCTGCAGTTTTGCGCATATTCTATATTTGTATCAATTCAATATGAAGATAGTACTTCGCATTTAGCATAAGAGGTTAGATTCACCATTGAGCTCTTGTGGTTTGTCTTACAACTTAGGATAATAGCCTAAGTTTGTTCATGGCAAGATTATTATGGTTTTTATCGATTTAACCACACTTCGTTGTCCATTAGTGTTAATCAAAGTCAAACTAGCAATGAAACTTCTCAGCAGGGGCGATGTGCTTTGTGTTTCGTTATCGGACAGCGGTTCTAGACAGGATGTTCCCCGATTTTTAAAAAAAATTGGTTACCGTTACTCTGAAGTAAGAAATGATGATCATGTTTTAACATTAGAGATAGCTAAATAGCAGCAGAGCTTTGCACTGGTACAGCTAAGCGAACAACAGTTTATTTTCAGGAATGGTGAATGTTAAATTTATTAACAACTTGGTATAAAGAACGTTTTAGCGATCCTCAAGTGGTGACCTTAGTTTTTATTTTGATCGGGATAGCTTTAGCTATCTATTTTGCTGCTGGCTTATTGGCTCCCTTATTAGTGGCTTTAGTGCTGGCTTTCTTATTGGAGTGGCCGGTAGCACAGATGTCAAGGTTAGGCATTAATCGAACCACGGCAGCCTCATTAGTGCTCGTTATGTTTGTAGGTGTTATGTTGTTGCTGTTTTTTGGTCTGGTCCCCAGTATATGGAAACAAGGACTTGCGCTGATTGCTGACTTACCCACCATGATTGATAAAGGTTTGGTCACAGCTCAAAATTATGTCAATTTGTACCCGCAGTTTGTTAATCCAGATCAGCTAGATACTATGGTTAATGAGCTGAAGAAAATGTTGGATACACAACACCTTTTAGATATAGGTAAGCAAATTATTGGGTATTCGGCATCTTTATTAGTATTGATGGTTTACGTTATTTTGGTTCCGCTATTGGTCTTTTTCTTTTTAAAAGATAAAGACAATCTGCTTCGTGGCTGTAAACGCTTTATTCCGACGAATCGAGATCTCGCCCGTAAGGTCTGGAATGAGATGAATCAGCAAATTTTTAACTATATTCGAGGAAAAGTGATAGAAATAGTCATCATAGGAGTGGTGAGTTATGTCTTCTTCGCTGTGATGGATCTTAGGTATGCAGCCCTATTAGGAGTGTTAACCGGTTTTTCGGTACTTATTCCTTATGTAGGTGCAACTTTAGTCACTCTACCTATTGCACTGGTGGCATTTTTTCAATGGGGGTTCAGCGCTGAATTTAGTTACCTTATGATAGGTTATGGGCTTATTCAGGCATTAGATGGTAACGTATTGGTTCCTATTTTGTTCTCTGATGCGGTGGATTTACATCCTGTATTTATTATTGCAGCCGTCTTGATTTTTGGCGGACTATGGGGTGTTTGGGGAGTGTTTTTCGCCATACCATTAGCATCTTTAGTCAAGGCTGTGCTCAATGCATGGCCGGCACCTAAATCTCAGGCTCAGACTATAGAAACAGAATCATGAGTTAAGTGACTAACGGTAATTAAAGGTATTGATTGATAAGTTAAATACAGGGGACTGTGTCGACGTTACCGTCAAAAAACTATAGATGCTTGTCTGTTTTTGCGTTTTTTAGCACAATAAAGCCCGCTATGAGCGGGCTTTATGTTAAATAAATATCACAGAGTTAGTCTTGTTTAAGATAATTAAGCACGACTTCATGGTGTTCTTTAGTCTTAAACTTATTGAATAGGTGATGAATATTTCCATCTTGCCCGATCAAGAAGCTCAATCTGTGGATACCGTCATAAACCTTACCCATAAACTTCTTTTCACCCCAGACGCCGAATGCATCGGCTATAACATGATCTTCATCACTAAGAAGAGAGAAGTTCAGTGCTTGTTTCTGTGCAAACCGTGCCAGTTTTGCGACAGGATCAGGGCTAATGCCTAACACCGTAACTTTGAGGCTATTAAGCTCTTGCATACTATCTCTAAGACCGCAGGCTTGAACTGTACAGCCAGGTGTAGAGGCTTTGGGATAGAAGTAGACCAGAACAGGGCCGTCATTCAAACATGTTTTCAGAGAGATGAGAGTATCGTTTTGGTTTTTTAGCTCAAAGAGTGGGGCGTTATCGCCTACAGTTAAGGTGTTCATTTGATACTCCTGTTAAAACTTGTGATGCCCTGCATACGCTTGATAATACAGTCCAATGACATCTCTGAAGCTAGCTCATTGATGTTGGTTTCCAATTTAGCCATGTCGACTTTTTCCGGGATATTGATGGTCAGGAATACATGTTGAGTGGGTTTATCTTGACCGTCTTCACCTGCATGAGACCTCACTACTGCCAGATCCAGGGAGCGATCGGCAAGGAATTGGGTGATTTTTTTCATCGTCCCCCGTTGATCTTGTCCAGAAAATGTCACTTCCAAACGCGAAATGTAGTTTTTGGGTGTGTGCTTAGATGTGCGCTTCATTACGGTCATTAACTCAAGTTCAACACATAAGATGGGGAGCTGGATTTCCATTTTAGTAATTGAGGCCCATGAGCCAGACAGCATCATGATTAAGGTGAACTCGTTGCCAAATAAGGCCATTCGACTGTCGACTATGTCACAGTCACATTCACTTGCAAGTCTTGCAAACTTACTGACAATACCTGGGCGATCTGAACCCATAGCAGTAACGACAAGATGATTGGACATGAATTTTCCTTATTTTATCGCTAATTTGTACATAAATACTCCAGTTCTGGGGTATTTCTCTATGGAGACTAATGCTAACACAAGATTGTGAAGATAAGATCCCAGCCTTGTAGATAGGCATGCTGATTACGTTCATTGACTGCTGAAGAATTTTTAACACGAGATTCAATCGTTGAAATGCTTGTTTTTAATGGACAGCATCAGTACCATAGCAAATCCTGAATCTTGGGGAATTAACATGATAAGCGGAAGTATAGTAGCCTTAATCACACCATTAAATAGTGATGGCGTAGTAGATTACACAAGTCTTGAAAAGTTAGTTGAGTACCATATTTCACAAGGCACAGATGCCATAGTTGCCGTAGGTACCACTGGTGAGTCTGCCACACTGACTATGTCTGAGCATATAGAAGTCGTTGCACAAACGGTAAAGTTTGCATCTGGACGCATTCCTGTTATAGGTGGAAATGGCGGTAATGCCACTGCAGAAGCCATAGAGCTAACCAAGGCGCAAAATAAACTTGGTGTGGTGGCGATGTTGGGCGTGACACCTTATTATAATAAGCCAAGTCCTAAGGGCTTGATCGCTCATTATAAGGCTGTTGCGGCGAGCACCGATATACCGCAAATTCTTTATAATGTTCCAGCTCGCACGTCCGTTGACATGTTACCTGAAACTATTGGCGAGTTGTCGAAGGTATCTAATATAATAGGAATTAAAGACGCCACCGGTGATGTTACTCGGGTCAAACCATTACGAGAACTTTGTGGAGATGATTTTCTGCTTTATAGTGGTGACGACGCGACTGCGAGGGAATTCTTGACCTTAGGTGGTAATGGAGTTATCTCTGTAGCTAATAACATCGTTCCAAAGCAGTTTAAATTGATGTGTGACGCTGCGTTAGCCGGTGATCTCCAAGGCTCAATGGCCGCAGAGAACCAAATTAAAGGTCTATTTACTGCGCTATTTTGCGAAGCTAACCCGATCCCCATTAAGTGGGCTGTTCATCAGATGGGTTTGATTAGTCAGGGGGAAATTAGATTACCTTTGACGGAACTTTCTACCGAGTTTCATGGTCTGTTGTTAGATGCAATGAAAAATGCCCAAATTGAGGTTAAATAATAGATGTTGAAGCAAGTGACTCCTTTAGTTCTTATTGCCGCCGTTACCGCGTGTAGCACACCTATGGATAGAAAACAGGCTAATGGTAGTGATGAGTATACCAAAGTGGTCGTTGAACAAGCTTTAACTATACCCGAAGGCCTTAATACGCCAGTCTATAATAAAGAATACTATATTCCTAAACCGAGTAGTAAAGCGAGTGCAAGTCTGGTGGGTAAAAAGCTGGATATTCGACCTCCTCTCCAGATATTGCCTATGGCTGAAGGGACTCGTGTAATGGAAGGCGAAGACAATATTAAAATTATCGTGGATTCAATCGACAGTGATCTTGATCTGAAGAATGAACTATTTAACGTGATAAAAGAATATCTAGCGAGCAAATCAATTGCTATTTTGAATGAAGATTATGACAAAGGTTTGATTGAAACTGATTGGATCGAAAACCAAGAAGTGCTCGATTCTAACTTCTGGGGTAGCGATGAAGTTTATATTCTACATCAACGCTATGAATTTAATATAGATGTCAGCCCACATGGCAGAAGTGGTAGCTTGATGATCAATCTTATTGAGCATGACGAGAATGTTGATGGTACGCAACAAGACATCCTACTGACTAGTGAAGATAAGCGCAGATATTCTATCGATATGCTGAATAATGCTATTGCATATATGAGTGTTAAGCGTAATCATATGATGAAAGCTAAGCGTCTGCGGGAAAGTCTTGGCATTGATATGCAGATAGTGAGAGCGACCAACTCGGAGGTTGAGGGGGAGGACGTTGTCGCTTCATACTGGTTGGCTGATGCTCCTTTCCAGCGAACCTGGGACCGTTTGCGCGTCGTACTGCCTGAGATGGGTTTCGACATTGTTGATATGGATAGCAACAAAGGTCTGTACTATATTAAAGTTACCGATGATTCAGGTTTTTGGAGTTCGCTTTGGAATGAAAAGGAACTACCCATTAAAGAAGGATCCTACCGCATGGTTTTAGAAGATGATACCAATGAAGATAAAACTCGTATTTATCTTCATGATTCATCCAACAAGCCACTAGGTAACGAAATTATTGAAGCTGTTTATGATAGTCTCTCTGAAATTATGCATGAGGATCGTAAGATCCGTTAATCTCATTGGTTGAACAGTTGCAGAAAAGGAGGCATTTAGTCTCCTTTTTTATTGTCTTATTTTGACATTTTTCGCACTTCTAAGTATGTCACTTTAACATGAGATCCCCTCCTTACATTTATCTATTCAAGCTGCTCTGGCAGCATTAACTCCAGCCAAAAGTAGACTTAGCGCGAATTAGACTCTATTGATGATTTTGTGTATCAATTGTAAGTAAAGGTAATCCGCCTTTGATACACCATGTTACCAAGGTAAACTAACGACAGAAAAGTGAAATTTTGAATTTTAGGATTTTGATGAAAAAAATAATAATAATATTAATGCTCTTACTTCTAGCTTGGTTTATTTATCAAGAAGTTGCACCTGATAATCGGACGGTTGCTGAAAAACAAGAACCCATGGCCAATGTTGTGGTGGCTAAGGCGGTGATTGAATCTATTCGCAACGAAGTCGAGGCCTTGGGAACCAGTAGGGCCAACGAATCAATAATAGTTACTCCAAAGGTCACTGAAGTGGCAATCACAATCAACTTCGAAGACGGCGAAACTGTTAAAAGAGGGCGTTTATTGGTTCAACTTCAGGATAGAGAACAGCGAGCCAGGGTGAGAATGGCCAAGGTCAATGTCAATGACCATCGGCGTGAGCTGGATAGGATCCGTTCTCTGGTCAGCAGTCAGACGATTGCAGAGCTTGAACGTGATAGGTTACAGACTTTGATCGATATAGCCAATGCGGAATTGGAGCAAGCTCAATCCGCCCTCGCAGACCGAAAAATATTAGCGCCGTTCAACGGTCGATTAGGCTTGCGCCAAATCAGTGTAGGAAGCTTGTTAACCCCAGGAACAGTGATCACCACCTTAGATGATATCTCTGTGATCAAGTTAGATTTCTCTGTGCCTGAGCGCTTCTTGCGCTCTCTCGCTATAGGCAAAGATATTGAAGCCAGTGCAGTAGCCTTTCCAGATGAATTGCTCATAGGAAAAGTGATTTCCATTGACAGCCGGATTAATCCGACGACTCGGGCCGTTACTGTCAGAGCAGAGCTCCCCAATCCAGATGGTTACTTGATGCCAGGTATGCTGATGAAAGTCACCCTAATTCAACAGAGCCGTCAGGCTCTGATCCTACCTGAATCGGCGATCATCCCAATTCAGGATCAGCATTTTGTTTATTTGGTCAATGACGATAGCATCATCGTTCGTCAGCAGGTTACTTTAGGTCTACGTAAGCGGGGTTGGGTCGAAGTGATCGAAGGGGTCAAGTTGGGCGAACAGGTGGTTATCCGAGGGATTTTAAAGGTCAGGCCTGGGGACAAAGTGAAAGTTCAATTCAGTGAGCGTTTCAGTTTTCTTGAACAAGCAAAGGTTGGGCCAGTCGCATGATTTTAACTGACCTTTCTGTGAAGCGGCCGGTTTTCGCTTCGGTGATCAGTATATTGCTTATTGCCTTTGGTTTAGTGGCATTCGATAAGTTACCTTTAAGAGAATACCCTAATATCGATCCCCCCGTTGTCTCGATACAGACCAATTATCGTGGGGCCAGTGCCTCCGTTGTTGAGAGCCGTATCACTCAATTGGTGGAAGACCGAATAAGTGGCGTTGAGGGCATACGTCATATTAGTTCTTCGAGCCGTGATGGACGTTCTAGTGTGACATTGGAATTCGATGTCGACCGTGATATCGAAGCTGCTGCAAATGATGTACGTGACAGGGTGTCAGGTTTGCTAAACAACCTGCCCGAAGAAGCTGAACCACCTGAGGTACAAAAGGCCAATGGTGGTGATGAGGTGATCATGTGGTTAAACTTGGTCTCAGATCAGATGACCACATTACAGCTCACAGATTATGCCCGCCGTTATCTAACCGATCGCCTATCTGTCATCGATGGTGTAGCGAATATTCGTATCGGTGGCGGTAAGGTATACGCCATGAGAATTTGGATTGACAGGCAAGCCTTAGCGGCAAGAAAGTTAACCGTTGCCGACATAGAGAGAGTACTAAGATCTGAAAATGTTGAGCTCCCAGCGGGCTCAGTTGAGTCCAAGGAGCGGCATTTTACCGTACGTGTTGAGCGAAGTTTTAGCACAGTGAGGGATTTTGCTAACCTGGTACTGAGCGAGGGAAGCGATGGTTATCTGATTAAACTTGGAGATGTCGCTCGGGTTGAAATAGGCTCTGAAGAGGAGCGCATCATGTTTAGGGGGAACCGGGAGAACATGATTGGCCTAGGGGTTTCAAAGCAATCCACGGCTAACACTTTAGATGTATCTAGGGCGACGAATGCCTTAGTGGATGAGCTAAACCCAACCTTACCAGCAGGTATGGAGATAAAACGTTCCTATGATAGCTCAGTGTTTATCGAGGCTTCAGTGAAGGAGGTATATCAGACCCTATTCATCGCCATGTTCTTGGTTATCATCGTTATCTATTTGTTCCTAGGCAGTGTTCGTGCCATGTTGATCCCAGCGTTAACCGTACCCGTATCCCTAATGGCGACATTTATCGTGCTCTATGTCTTAGGTTATACCATCAATTTACTGACCTTGTTGGCCATGATCTTAGCCATTGGTATGGTGGTGGATGATGCCATCGTGGTGTTGGAGAATATTCATCGACGAATAGAAGAGGGAGACTCTCCCTTGAAAGCGGCTTATCTTGGTTCACGAGAGGTCGCGTTTGCTGTGGTTGCCACCACTTTGGTGTTGGTGGCGGTATTTATGCCGATCACTTTTCTTGAGGGGGATATAGGCAAATTGTTTAAAGAATTTGCTGTGGCTATGAGTGCCGCGGTCATTTTTTCCAGTATCGTCGCTTTGACTCTTAGTCCTATGATGTGCTCAAAACTACTTAAACCTGTCGGAAACGCATCTTGGCTGGTGCGTAAGGTTGATGCCGGTATGAGTTATGTTACTGACAAATATCGTCGATTGTTGACTAAAGCTATGTCCCATCCAATGATCGTGACCTCGATAATTGTGGTTGCATTGGGTTCAAGTCTAGCTTTGTTTACAGTGGTGCCTCAGGAGTTTGCTCCGAGAGAGGATAGGGGCTCTTTGTTTCTCATTGTAAATGGTCCTCAAGGTGCGAGTTTCGAGTATATTGAGTCATATATGGATGAAATCGAAACGCGTCTGATGCCCTTGGTTGACAGTGGTGATGTCAAGCGGATCTTGATCAGAGCGCCGAGGAGTTTTGGCAGTAGTGCTGATTTTTCCAACGGTATGGCTGTTATAGTATTGCAAGATTGGGCGGTGCGTAGAAGCGCTGCGGAGATCATTACAGACATACGCGCACGACTGTCTGATCTTGCTGGGATCAGGGCCTTTCCTGTAATGAGGCAAGCCTTTGGTCGTGGTGTTGGCAAGCCAGTGCAATTTGTACTCGGTGGGCCAAGCTATGAGGAGTTGGCTAGGTGGCGAGACATCATCCTTGAGAAAGCCAAAGAGAACCCCAACCTAGTTGGGCTGGATCATGACTATAAGGAGACTAAGCCTCAGCTAAGAGTGATTATAGACAAAGATAGGGCGGCAGATTTGGGTGTCTCCATCTCTCATATTGGCAGAACATTAGAGTCTATGCTGGGATCACGTCTAGTGACCACCTTTATGCGGGAGGGCAAGGAATATGATGTCATCATAGAGGGGAATCGAGACAATCAAAATACCGCCAGAGATCTGGAAAATATTTATGTTCGCTCGGACAGAAGCCAAGCCTTGATCCCTTTGTCAAACCTAGTGAGTGTTGAAGAATTTGCTGATGCCAGCAGGCTAAATCGTTACAATCGAATGCGATCTATCACCATAGAGGCTAACCTCGCCGAAGGGTATAGCTTAGGTGAGGCGCTAGATTACCTCAATGAACTTTCTGCTACGTATCTGCCCACCGAGGCTGTTATCAGTTATAAGGGTCAGTCATTGGATTATCAAAGTTCGGGTAGCTCGATGTACTTTGTATTTGCTCTGGCCTTGGGTATCGTATTTTTGGTATTGGCAGCTCAGTTTGAGAGCTTCATACATCCCATGGTGATCATGCTAACAGTCCCTCTGGCAACACTTGGAGCTCTGATAGGACTCTATTTAACAGATCAGAGTCTCAATATCTACAGTCAGATTGGCATCATTATGTTAGTGGGATTAGCGGCTAAAAATGGCATCTTGATCGTCGAGTTTGCCAACCAGTTGCGGGATAGGGGGCTCGAATTTGAACAGGCTATTATACAAGCGGCCTCTCAGAGACTTAGACCTATTTTGATGACGGGGATCACCACGGCTGCCGGTGCAATTCCTCTAGTATTGGCTCAGGGGGCAGGCGCCGAGACTCGTTTCGTCATCGGTGTTGTGGTGTTATCGGGGATTTTGGTTGCCACGCTATTTACCTTGTTAGTGATCCCCGTTGCCTATTCCCTATTTGCCCGTAACTCAAGTTCTCCCGAGACCGTGGCACGGGCGTTGGAGGCTGAGCTATTAATAAAATAGGCTGTGGCTAATAATGTGAAACAGTCTTGCGTTTGGCTCAGAAAGTTCAGATTAATAGAGGAGTATTGTCCATCAAATCCAGTCATGTCCATGTTTCATCATTTACTCTGATAAGAATGAGTAGTGTATGAGACTTAGGATCTGATTGGCAGTGGAAGATTAGAGTTAGGGGAAGGAAACAGTGAGACCTAGCTGCGGTCCCGTTAAGTTTTCAGGTGTTACAGCCTAAACTGAGGAGTCAGGTTTATTATCTGTATCCGTTATCTTACCTCTATCCGTATTATTGGCCTTGCATGTTGCATCAGACAATTTGTGTTCGGATGAAACTGATAGTTTGTTTTTGTCAGCTGCTTTCTTTGGCTTAACACCGGGCTTAGTGTCCTTACCGAATTGAGTCATTTTAAATTTAGCACTGTATTTGAGCACCGTAAGATTACTGGCTATCACGCCAATGACAAGAATAATGATGAGCCAAGTTTCAAGGTTGGACATTAGCAGGCCTTACTCAATGTTCCCAAAGGAGTTGAACTAAGCCCACATGGGCTTGGTTATCGTTTAATCTACCGCTAGTCTAGCTTCACAGATACGGATATCTTCCGGGGTATCGACCTCGGGTGAGTCAAAGGCGCTGATAGCAACCTTAATCTTATAACCATGTTCTAGAGCTCTGAGTTGCTCAAGTTTCTCAAGATCTTCGAGATGGCCTAATGGCAGTTTAGAAAAAATGGATACAAACTTTCTGCTATAGCCATATAGGCCTATATGCTTATACACTGGATACTCATTGCTGTCACGGCTGAAAGGAATGCACGCACGGGAAAAATACAATGCATTGAAATCTTTATCGAACACCACCTTCACGTGATTAGGATCATCGAGCTCACTTTTTTCTGTGATCTCAAAGCCTAACGTTGCCATGTCAAACTCACCTGGATGACGTTTAAATAGGCTAATGATCTGTTCGATTGATATAGGATCAATCAGTGGCTGATCGCCTTGAAGATTGATGATAAGGTCATCATCTTTTAAACCCAATTGGGTAATGGCATCTTCTATTCTATCTGTACCTGAAGCAGCATCTGGACTAGTCATAACCACTTGACCACCGAAGGATTCAACGGCGTTTTTGATGCGAATATCATCAGTTGCTACATAGATGGAGGTTAGGCCTTTTGCTAATGACGCTCGCTCCACAACATGTTGGATCATAGGCTTGCCATTAATCGGGGCGAGTGGTTTTCCTGGAAAACGAGTCGAACCATAGCGCGCCGGAATTAAAAGGGTAACATTCATGGGGTTTACCTATCGTTGTATAATATTAATTCAACAGAAGAGGGCTCCATTGAGCCCACATTAATCACATATGACTAAGCCAGTTTCACTATCTAGTGATAACGGCTATAGCTTCACCTCTGATGATGATCTTAACTGAGTCGAAAGCGTAACAGTCAACAACACCAATGGCTTTCATTTTATCTATTTCCCCCACAGCGCTATCCATGTGAATGTTGGTATCATTGGCTGTGCGAGAATAAATCATAACCGTAAAATTATATATTGTAAGAAATTTAAGGGCCAGTACCGTCAAGCAAATTGATCTAAACTTTAAACTTTTCGTTATCTACGGTGACATCCAAATCTGATAGCAAGCCATTGTCGACACTGTATATCCACCCGTGAACGGAGACATTGTGTCCTCTTTCCCAAGCATCTTGTACTATATTACTGCTACAGACATTGCCGACTTGTTCGATGACATTGAGCTCACACAAACGGTCGAATTTTTTTTGTTCACTGAGATTATCAAGTTCTTCACTATGAAGCCGGTGAATATCTCTGATGTGTCCCAGCCAGTTATCGATGAGACCGAGTCTTTTTTTACTCATAGAGGCTTTTACACCGCCACAACCATAATGGCCAACAACCATAATGTGTTTAACTTTTAGCACTTCGACCGCATATTGTAGTACAGATAAACAGTTTAAATCCGTGTGGATCACCATGTTGGCGATATTTCTGTGCACGAAGACTTCACCAGGCATCAGGTCGATGATCTGATTCGATGGAACACGGCTGTCCGCGCAGCCAATCCACAAATATTCTGGATTTTGCTGCTTCGCCAACAGCTCAAAAAAATCAGGCTTCTCTTGTACAATACGTGCGGCCCAGCGACGGTTATTCTCAAATAGTGGTTTTAGTATTTTCATTTGTTTACAAACATTAATTCATTAAGAGTCGATTGTGACGAAAATGTATTCTAGCATCGTTTGTTTACTTTTGTGG
>JBAHZX010000042.1:0-8266 GCA_037132815.1 Shewanella sp. | reverse complement strand
GCTGCCAATTAAACTCGACAAATCAACATAGCCAAGCTCACCAGGCACGACCACATTAAACCCATCAATAGCCGAAATAGGAGCGAGCTCTATCACTGGCGTAGAATTATCATCTTCACCGCCACACCCAGATAACAGCATGACCGGTACTAACATCGCCACCATCAGCAATGGCTTCACCTGCGACATGAGTAATGTCTTAGTTCTCATATTATTTATTCCTATTATTACTATGCTTATATATATAAAAGAGTCGGCTATCGACTGAATAAGAGCTCAGGTTTGTTCACTCTTCTATTCTAATTAAGTTAAATGTGTCACGTTCCATGCTGCATTGGCTATTTAGCACGGACTATTTTGCGATTAACGTCACTTCGACTCGACGGTTTTGTGCTCGTCCATTAATGGTGCTGTTACTGACCAATGGATCTGCATCGCCCAATACGACCTTGTTTATCTGTAACGGTGACATGCCTTGCTCTACCAAGTAAACCACCACAAAATTGGCACGCGCCTCCGATAACTTCAGGTTATCAGCTTGATTGCCGGAACTATCGGCATAGCCGATAACCGACACCGCAGCGTGGGGATAGCTGATCCATTGCTCAACTACGTCGTCCAAAAACATGATATTGAGTGGCAAGTAACTGTTACTGGCAAAATTCACTTGGCCAGCAAGAGTAAAAGGTTCCACTGCTATTAAGTCATGGCTTGGTGTTATGTTATCACTCGGTAAATTAACGTCGGCAAGTTCTGGGGCGGGTACCGACACCGTTGATGCCGCTGCGCCAAATGTATAATTTGCGCCTAAAAACAGTTGATTACGATTATCCTCTGAGTCGATAAAGTTAAAACGATAACCTGTCGTTATTGATACCCGCTTTGACACTGCATAGCTAAGCGAGTAGTCGGCAAAAAAATCGCTACCGACAGCCCCGATCCCCAACCCCATCGTCAGATCATCATTAAATACAAAGGGACGAGTTACACCAAATTCAAGATCAACATCGGAGTCATTTTCCAACCCGCCGAAGCTGACAATGCCCCCCGCCTTGAAAACCCATCCCCAAGCTTGGGTATTGAGCGTGGTACCAAATGCTGATGTATCGCCAGCGTATAAGCGACTTTCTAAAAATAAGGGTAAGCTTTCATGTTGCTCATTTGTTAGCTCGACCTCAGCGACTGCAGTTTGATGTATAACACTAAACAGTAATACAGCCATCAAAGAGCTTTGCCTTATACCCATTAGAGATTCTCCTCAAACATCACAGTAAACGAGTCATTATAAGTGTCAGACTCTACATCTGCCCCCTTTGCGTCATAATGCACTTTAATTGCAAAATCGATTATTTCACCGTTTACACTGGCCACGGTCTCTTCTCCAACTAGCTGCATGTCTCCATCAATTACAATGTCTAGGTTTTCACATAATGTGCAGG
The DNA here is from genome assembly GCA_037132815.1 of Shewanella sp. Taxonomy (GTDB): domain Bacteria; phylum Pseudomonadota; class Gammaproteobacteria; order Enterobacterales; family Shewanellaceae; genus Shewanella. The sequence goes on along the minus strand of JBAHZX010000042.1, from coordinate 6,827 downwards.
TAATGCTGTACGGGATCTGAGTATCTGTCTCTTCACCCATGAGGTGGAAATCATCGTCCTCAAATGTTAGCTTCAGCCCGTCAGTGAAAAAGCCTGTAGCTGTGATGTTAAAAACAGCTTCACCCGATACGGTTTGATTAGTCTTGTCATACACTGCTGGCATAATTCCGTTGCCGCTAACTACGATGCTAGTGAGAAATGCCGGTTCATAACGCAACGATAAGGTCACAGGCAAAGACATCGCCTTACGATAGGTCCACGTCCCACTCGGAGCGCGAAAGTTGTAAAATGGGCTAACCATCATTGTCCCACTATACTGACCACTACCCACTCCAGAGTCTTCAAACGCTGCCATTAGCGCACCTTCATCAATTTTAATGAGCGGACGAGCGAACTGAAATGGCGAGTACATATCACCACTCGTATAAACACCCTCTGCCAGGCAACTTTCTCCAATTACAGTAGCAATACTGCTACCAAGTTCCGAGCTTTGACAGCGGGAAAAACCTGGGGCCGATTCACTAGCGTTGGCCAAAAAGTGACTCGCTGCTTGACCTAGATTATACTGTAGACCAACGACCTTTATGTCGATGTCAAACGTTTGCCCTTCTCCAATTAAAGTCAGCGAACTCGGCGTTTCTCCGATAAAAGTTCCTGGAGCCCAGGCTGTAGTGGGTTGTAACCCACTGATGATTTGCCAGTTTGATAGAGTAATAACATCATCCTCTACCGTCATCCCGTTCGTCCAGCTCAGGGTATCCCCTCTGATCACACCATTCAGCGTAGAGGCATAAGCCCCGCCATTGACGAATGTCATCAGTACAATAACCAGTGCTATGCCCTTACAGGGTGAAAATTTCTTGAATAGATTGATCATGATTTGCCACCGTCACTTTTACATTTTTGCCAGCCATAGAGTCAGGCAAGTCTATAGTTCTGCTGCGCCCAGCCAAAATTTGGTACACGGCACGGCAATTTTTGTTGTCCATCAGTAATACATTACAAGCATTAAATTCCACCTTGAGGAATGTGTTACCGGTGTTATCTATGGTGACACTATGTGTATCGTCATTGATATCCAGACTATATTCGACGTGTTGCTCAGTCGCCGGAATAACATAATAAGGTGCCATACCGAACCGTATACTGACATGAGTCCCCTCTTTATCACCTGGGGGCGCAGTAGGAACAAAACGGACTTGATACAAGCTATCAGTCTCACGAAAGCAGTCCTCCTTACACAAATATTTAACCGCGAAATTTTTGCTTTCACCGGGCTGCAACATGGTTTTAGCTGGGTTCACCACTAAGTCCCACTCTAGAAAGTTATCTCTCGTCAAGGGCGTCTTGATGAGCTTATTACCTTGTACATCAACCTTAACGACCGTGACCTTAATGTACTCCTTGGCTTGGGTGCTATTGGAGGCGGTAAAAATGCCATTACCATTTTTGTTACTTGACAAAAATAAGGTATCTAAGTTAAGCGCCGCTATCGGCGCACTCTGGGTTAACATGGTGAGCCCTACAACAAGGCTCATCGATTTAATTGATTTTTTTAGCATGTTTTATCTCGATACATATGGAGTGCTGTCTTGTTCCTCAAGCGCGTATGAGCTGAGGGATTCCAAGTTGTCTTTGTAAATTTGGGTTATCAAATCCTGACTTTCAACAAACAAAAATAGACGTGTACCTACCTGTTTACGAATAAAAGTGAACGGAGTTCCTTCCATCAGTTGCTCATATTTCTTAATGACTTCATCATTAGAAAATTCACCGACGTAATAGTAATAATGGCCATTCTCACCTTGTACTATTTGTATTCCATCATGTAATTCAAATATTGGCATGCAGAAATTAGTGCCTAGGTTCTGCCTTTCAAACTCACTTGGTGCAGGTATAAGACAGCGCTGATTATGACTTTGCAGAACAAATGGCTCACCTTGACTGATCTTGAACTGAAATACCCCCTCAGCTAACTCCTCAATGCCCAAACAGCCTGTACCAAGACAAGTCACCTCATCTATCGGTCGCCCTTCTATGTCATTAAAAACAGAAATATAAGTCTTCACTTCCTTCATATTTACATCAAGAGTGATCACGGTGCCTGGATAACTACTTCCTTGTACGGATGACTCTCCACTATTGTGGTAATCACTAGCTGATTCATCCAGTATTACTTGGTATTCCTGATAAGAGTCTATTGGAAAAATAAGACGGTCCTCATCCAGAGTTAATCGTCCTGCACCATCACCGTTGCCTTTTAAATTAGCTACTGACAAGAATTTACCGCCTTCAGCATCTAATGATGTCAACGCTGCGTTCTTATTATTGACAATAAGGTAACTGTCTGATTTTTTTGGAGTAGCATAAACATCCCCATTGGAAAATACCGTCGTCATCGACATGTCTGCATACACGCTGCGCGAGTCGTCAGAATCAATATATCCATAGGCGCTGGCTCTGAGATTTCGATCTTGATAAGCAGTTGACAATGATGCATCTGCCACCGTATCGCTATCAGAACCCGACCAATTATGGTGACGAAGACCCGCTTCAGCAGTAAGAGAAAGGTCATCATTTATCTCGTAACGGTTGGACACTGCTGCACGGTGATACTGACTATCTTTATCGCCTGTTCCTGAATAACTCGCATAACTTGTCGCGCCAATTGGCACCGACACTGTCAGAGAAAATTGAAACTGATCATCGTCAACCCCGTTAAAGCCATGAGAACTGCTATAGTCGGTATAGGTGGTGCTGATATCAACGGTACTGCGCCAAAAACTCCCAAAAGAATAGCCTGCTATAAATGACTCATATTCGTTGAATTCTTCAGGCTCTTCATACAATTGGTTGAAGCTGTCTACCTGCTGACTTTTATAACGGGAATAGGTGAAGTAAAGGTTACCTCTAGCAATCCTATGGTTATAGGACGCTGTAAAATCTTGATAAGAACCGAAGCCATAAAAAAAGTTGGCTAATGACGTCTCTCCGATATCAGAGTGATTGTCAGAGAACTTGCTCCAGTTAATATTTACACCATAGATATTTAACGATATTTGCCCGTATTGACTATCATCATTAAAGTGGCCAAAGAGGGCTTCACCAACCAAGTCATTACTAAAAGTATACGTAGTCGCTGCCTTTAAGTAATAATCTTCAGTGGTATTAAAAATTCCAGCGCCTAAAGTCCAGCTATTACCGACTTGGGTTGTAATGCGACTATCAATGAAAGCATCATGGGCATATTCCTCCATGTACTCACTGCCTACGACATTAAGCACATTTTCTTGCTCATCAAGCAGACCTAGCGATACTTGAAAGTCAAATTCGCCATCTTTGAGCCTATATGCTCCTGTGTTGTATATTTTGTGAACCGATTGATATAACTCAGTTTCACCTGACATAACCTTAAGTTCTAGCGTGCTGATCCCTCTTGGCAACTCATTATAAGATAGGTAATTCTGCCCTGCCTGTACGTTTTTTTCTAAAATAATCGTGCCGTCTTCGCGGGTAACAATAAGACGTCCTGAGATAGGAGTGGTAAAAAATAAACGTTCCGCAGTAGAGCGACTCTTAAATTCCAGTGCTCTGGTTGTACCAAAATCTACCGAAAGGGTACTTATACGCTCGTTGGTATCAAGCAAGGTAGTACTGTTCCACGTACGATCTACAGAACTAGAGATGTAGCCAACTCTAAAACGATGATTTCCAATCAAATAATTGTAACTTAATTCATCAAAATAAAGATGCTGATCATTGGCATTGCCAGATTTATTTGAAGTTAGGTTGAGATCACTCTGCACATACCCACCCAATACACCTGCCGTTGTGGTATTGCGATACAGCACGGATGCATCAATTTCAGAACCTTCACTTACATTCATACGGTGGTGCATTAAGATGGCATTTTGATCAATACTATCATTGATATATTGACGACTAAACGCCTGTGAACTCATGCCTGACTCAGGTATCAATACTCGAATTAAGGCTTGATGTTGTACCGTAACAAACTGAATCGATAAAGCTGAATCTTCACTAATTTGACAAGACTCACGCAGCCCAATACAAGCAGCTGAGCTTTCAATACCCGTCAGTAAACGCTCGGTAACGGTTTCTATCGCATTAATATTTAAATATTCGCGGCGCAGGAAGTCCTGCAACGCCTTCTTATCAGTACTTTCCATCACTGCAGTGTTATGGCTCATACTGGTCCAGACTTCGACAAAATTGTCATCATTGATAACAATTTTGGTTAGAGTACGCGATAACTCGCTCAACTCTTCAAAACCGGCAGGCACAGACTCGGCATAAGCCTGACCATTAACTCCCAGCAAACTGGAAATCACGCAAGCAAGCATACATTTTTTCATAGTGACAGTTCCGCCTCAATCACGATTTCACCTGAGCAGCGTTGTGCAACAGAGCTTATGGTTGAACTCACCAGCCTAAGGGTGTTCTCACCAACTAAATTATCATTATTATCAACTGGATATAAAGACTGCCCTAATACTGAAGTGCTATCCGTAAAAGATTCCCCATCGAGAAATAAACTGATAAAATCCTCCTGTGTCACAACTAAATCATCATTGATATTATGGCATTCAGATGTATTAGTGTTCAGGCTGAGGTGATAATCAAATCCAAGCCCTTCCTCAGTCTTTGGGATATTGGTACTGATCAACAAAAGAGTTTCTATCGGATCAAATGATTTACTTTCATCATTAAACATAAGAGTTAAACTAGCGGGTTGAGGAGTAATGGTGAGTGTATAACCATACAAATTCACTTTTTTAATTTCAGTCGACACTTGAAAAGTATGTGTAAATTTCGTAGCACCTAACCCTAGAGACCACACTAGCCCCACAACATAAAAAAGATTTTTCATGATCCACCTAACTAGAGCCCAGCTGCTAAATAAAAAGGCCACCTAAGTGACCTTTCACATTTAATATATATTAGATAAGTACTGTAGCTACGATAGTTGCAGAGACCTGTACAGCATCTCCAGGTGTAACATCTACAGCTTCAGGATAAGCAACCGAAATAGACACAAAATTTTCACCTAGGACTGTAGATACAGAAATTCCTGGTGCTATAGGGTGGCCACTAAGGTCGAAAGTTAAAATATCGATGTCATAAGCTGCGTCACTAACACTAAGGTTGTGAATGGTCCACTCAAGATTGCCAGCAAACTCATCGCCTACCATAACACCACCAACAGTATCTAAAGTAGATGTGTCATAAGCGTGTGCCTCAACAGCAATAGCGCGCTGCGATACGAACTCACCAGTATCGTCAATATTCAAAAGGCCTTCTTCAATAACGCCGCCGTTTAGACCCGTAAGAGTAATATTCTCTCCTGCTACAACACCACCAACAAAACCATTCCACTCTAGAATTCCAGTTGCTGAATCCGCTTGAGCACCCATGCTAGTAACGGCTAAAATTGAAGCTACTAGTAATAACTTTTTCATTGTAAATTTCCTTTTTAAAGGTAACATTTCAAATTAATGTTACAAAATGAGGCTAACCTCAATTTATATCGCTATCGCTAACACACTGATGACAACGAGGCAATAAATTCATGCATATGATGGTAATGGTTTAAAATTAAACGATAAGTTGATATTGCTACACAGCTTACATTTAGTTTTGAACACCGAGGTATTAAACAGGTTTTAGAGAGGAGTTTTGTTTCGCGCAGGTATCATTTCTCATTTATTTGCTGGTAGCAAAGGAAAATGAGTAAATCAAGAGGTTCAGTTAGGCGTGTACTTAAAGCAAAACTTCGCTACTTTTCTTTAGTTAATAGTAGATCGAAATTAGAACTCTTAAGATTAGAGTACTTGAAATTAAAAAGTGAACCATAGCAAATACATAAAAACGGTTTATGAGAATGTCTGTTTGTAGCTTGCTTGTAGGCTAAGTCTCCACTATAAATTACCTACCTCGACACAAGCTGATTGGGCAGTGTGATAAAACCACGCTGACTAATTAAAACAATCTACGTTAGCTAACAGAACGGATATTACCACCAATACCTACTTATAGGCACCTACTTATAGGTACCTACTTATAGGTATTTATAAGCAGTATCCATCACAATATAAGAAAAAAAATAAGAAAAAAAAACTAATCACCTAGCAACTTCGACCTAGATCAATATAATTAACCAGTGCTACATATATAACCCTATAGCTATAACAGCCTATACGTATAAGTAAAACAAAAAGACTACCGATTAAACAAGGTATTTGGATCTATCCATAGTTCATGGCCTGTCTTTCACCGCTCATTATTTAAATAAGGCTAAACTCATGAATATACAAACAGCACTAAAAACACCGAAAACATTTGAAACACCTAAAGAATTAGAGAAGTTTTGGTACGATGTTTGTAATAGCGAGTTAAAATTTGCGATAGAGATATGTGATCAATATGATGAGCATGTTAAAATACAGATAAATTTATTGCAATCGTTAATTTGTAACAAGCCCTATGTTGAGTCGAATAAAAACGACTTACAGCTTGCCACAGAGACACTGCATAAATTCAGCGGCAGTCTTGCCCTGCTTGGTTTTCCCCGCCATAGCCAGCGTATACATTTATTAGAGTTGCAATTTATTAACCAAACGGCCTCGTTAAATCAAGCCAGATTTGACTATATCCAGACTCAAGTGTGGGAAGTGTCGACTCTCATCAGGCAACATATTTTACGAGCAGCTTAAATTTGTAGATTAAAAAGCTAAACAGCTTTAAATTCACTCTCTATTAAACTATATCCTTTGCCACGAAAGGTCTTTATTGCCGACGCAGGAATA
>JBAHZX010000002.1:0-24674 GCA_037132815.1 Shewanella sp. | reverse complement strand
TCATTCAAAAATGAGATAAATTCACAAGAATAGTTTTTATTACCTTAAAAAGTTATAATTTTTTAGAGCAATTACTTCAAACAGATGATTTATTTTCAGCTCCGTGACCCATCAACTATATTTGTATCTAATTAACTGTATTTACAGTTAATTAACTGGATTTGTCTGTTTTGTATACATCACCCATAGATGATTTTAAATCAAGCGTTTGAAATAAAGCTCAAAACTCAGCTAAAGTACTTAATTATTTAGAATATTTTCTGAAACTCTGCCTTGCTCATAAGATGTAAATACTGTAACAATAGTGTTGCCTGCACGCTAGTAAGATGTTGGTTACTATTCCTAATGACAAGAATTCAGCAGGTTACGGAGAAGCGCTAGAATGAAAAAAGTTAATAATTGTTTTACGAAGTCGACACTTGCTTTAGGGGTTGTAGCTGCACTGAGCATAGGGATTTCATCCAGTGTTAATGCTATATCATTTAATTGGGGGGAGGTTGAAGGCACGTTCGATTCAACATTGTCAGCAGGTGCCAGTTGGCGAGTAGAAGGGCGTGATTGGGACAATCACATTGGTAAGGTCAATCACCCACAGTTTGATTGGTCTAATTATTCGGCATTCAGTAATACAAAATACGCCTCAGACCAGATCTGGTCTCAGTCTGGTTCCTATTCCAGTAATGGTGATTTGAGTAATCAACTTTACTCTAAAGGGGATACCACCGCGGTCGTATTCAAAGGGCTGCATGAGCTATCACTTAAGTATAAAAATTATGGTGTGTTTGTTCGTGGTATGTATTTCTATGATCAGAAAGCCAATAACGGCAGCTATGGTTATAGTGATCCATTAACGGGAGAGGAGTACGATCCCTGCGCTGATTCACAATCCTCAAAGGTCCAATGTAAAGATATTCGCTTACTTGATGCCTTCGTCTATGGTGATTTTGATTTTAATGAAGGTGCCAACCCACTGACTATTCGAGTCGGCCAACAGGTTGTTTCCTGGGGAGAAAGTACGCTTATCCCTCATGGTATCGGTGTCATCAATGCAGTTGATTTGAATATTCTCAATGCGCCGGGGTCTGAGCTCAAAGAAGCATACAGACCTCAAGGTATGGTTTGGGCATCTTTTGGCGTCACAGATGAACTTTCGGTGGAAGCCTTTTATCAGTACGATTGGGAGCCTATTTGGGTGCCCACACCCGGTTCATATTTCTCTACAAATGATTTTGCCGGTTATGGTGGTTATAGTCAAAATGCCCAGTTAGGTTTTCAAGCAAATCCCGATATGAATCTCGATTTTGTTTTGTCTGAGTACAATAATCTTGTTGCCATGATAGGTTCACAACAATTCACACCTGAGCAGTTGGGCCAACTTGCATTGGCATATCCAACTAAAACGACCTTAGTCGAAGATCAATCGAGTGCCAGTGATTCGGGCCAATACGGAATTAAATTAGGCTACTATGCTCCCGAACTGGGTGAGACCGAGTTTGGCCTCTATTACATGAACTATCATAGCCGTCGGCCGTTAATTAGCGGGACGACTGCCAATTTCACTGCGGAAGCGATTGGTCGTGATCTCGCTGTATTAGGTGGCATTGCAGCCCAGGGTGGCTCAGTTGACAGAGAAACCTTACTTGGCCTAGAGACCTTCTCTAAGGCACAAATTATGTACCCAGAAGACATTCAGCTATATGGTTTTAGCTTCAATACGCTTATCGGTGATACTTCGGTAGCAGGTGAGATTGCCCATCGTCAAGACGAACCGCTGCAAATTGATGATGTTGAACTGCTTTTCGCTGCTATGCCGCAACAGTTAGCCAATGCAGGCATCAGGCCCGATTTAGATGGTATTTCTCAAATGGATATTATTGAACCAGGTGAATATGCTGAAGGTTTTATTCGTTTAGATACTACACAGGCTCAGGTAACATTTACTCATCTGTTTGGTCCGACATTGGGAGCCAGTAATTTGGTGATGTTAGCTGAAGTCGGTGGCGTTTGGATCCATGACATGCCAGGGTTTGATGAGTTAAGACTCAATGGTCCGGGTACGTCACGTTCTGGTGGTAACCCTGATATGCCGGGAATTATCGAAGCTCTTCACAATGGCCCAGAGACTAATCCGTTCCCGACCGATTTCGCTTGGGGTTATCGTCTGGTCGCTAAAGTGGATTACAATAACCTATTTGCTGGTGTTAATATGTCGCCGCGAATAATTTTCTCACATGATGTTGATGGAATTACTCCCGATCCTATGTTCTTGTTCACTGAGGGTAAGAAATCAGTATCTGTAGGCTTGAACTTCGATTACCAGAGTCGTTGGGGAGCGGATTTCTCCTATAACAGCTTCTTCGGTGGCGTAGGTACAACGAACCAGATGTCTGACCGTGATTACGTGTCTTTTAACATTAAATATTCAATCTAGATCACAAGGACAATTATAATGAAAAAACTTACTATATTGTCGGCGGCTGTGATAGTTGCTTTGAGTGCATCAAGTGCATGGGCAAAAGTTACAGAGGCAGAAGCGGCGAAATTAGGCACTGAACTGACGCCTCTTGGCGGAATTAAGGCGGCGAATGCCGATGGGTCAATTCCAGCATGGGATGGTGGAATAACATCGCCTCCTACTTCTTACAAGAAGGGGATGCATCATCCCGATCCATTTACTGGAGATAAGATAGAGTTTACTATTACCAATGCCAACAAGGAACAGTATAAAGTGCATCTGACCGAGGGTCAGATCAAACTCTTCGAGCTGTATCCTGACACTTACAAGATGAATGTCTATCAAACCAGACGTACAGCTTCAGTACCTCAGTTCGTCTATGATGCAACCTTGGCAAACGCGACACGTGCCGAGTTAGTTTCCCAAGGTAATGGCGTGAAAGGGGCATCTATCGGTATTCCTTTCCCGATCCCTGAGAATGGGTTAGAGGTTATCTGGAATCATATACTGCGTTTTCGTGGTGTTGATGTGAAAACATATCGTAGTCAAGCTGCACCAACGGCGGGTGGTAGTTATACGCTTGTTGAAACTAAAGAAGAGATACGTTTTCAATATTCTCGTCCTGAAATGACGTTGGAAAAGCTCGCGGCTTCAAATACTCTGTTTTATTTCAAGCAAGTCGTCACTCAACCTGCTCGTCTTGCGGGTACGGCTCTGCTCGTTAAAGAGACCATGGATCAAGAAGCTTTACCCAGACAAGCCTGGACGTATAACACAGGTCAGCGTCGAGTGCGTAAGGCTCCTAACGTGGCATTTGATACGCCAGGTTCAGTTTCTGATGGCCTGAGAACAACGGATGATTTTGATATGTTCAACGGCTCTCCGATTAGATATAACTGGGAGCTTATTGGTAAAAAAGAAATTTATATTCCTTATAATGATTACACACTTCATTCAGATAAGTTGAAATACGATCAAATCATTCATCCGGGTCATATCAACCCTGAGTTTGTTCGTTGGGAAAAGCATCGTGTTTGGGTGGTAAAGGCTCAACTTAAGGAAGGTATGCGTCATATTTATAAGACACGAATTTTTTATATAGATGAAGATTCATGGCAGGTATCTCTTGCCGATATGTATGATAATCGTGATGAATTGTATCGTGTTGCGGTTGCTCATGGAATTAATTACTACGAAGTTCCTACACATTGGAGTACATTGGAAGTCTTCCATGATCTTCAGTCTCGTCGTTATATCGCTATGGGCTTAGATAATGAAGGCCGTATGTTTGATTTTGATGCCAAGCTCAGTGAAGCTAACTTCACTCCAGCAGCATTGAGACGTGCAGGTATTCGTTAATCCTCTGTCGTAAGGGGCGATTCGAGCCCCTTTATTTTTAAGGAAGTCTGTATGTTGTTTAGCATGCTTCGAGCAATATCTACTTGTTTATTTCTATTTACCTCTTTGCCATCGGTCGCGCTGGCTAATGAGGTCAACGATGTTAATGGTCAAATACAAGCTTTAGCCATAGATTCTATTATTTTGGATATCGCGACTCATGGGAACACCGTGCTGGCTGTAGGCGAGCGGGGCCATGTTTTTATCTTCGATGAACAGGCAAGTCCCCAGTGGTTACAAGTGCCAAGTCCGACCAGTGCACACCTCACCAAAGCATTTTTAGTTACCCCACAACTTGGCTGGGCCGTTGGTCATGATGCGACCATCATTCATACTCAAGATGGAGGTAAAACCTGGCAGTTACAGATGGAGTCCAAAGAGATTGAAAAACCCCTATTGGACATCCATTTTTTTGATGAGCTAAATGGCATTGCCATCGGTGCTTATGGATTATTTTATCGCACATTAGATGCCGGTATTCACTGGCAGAGTGAGTATCATCAAGAATTATTATTCGAAGAGGATGTCGACTACTTGGCCGAGTTAAAGGCTGAGGACGAAACACTATATTTGAGTGAGCGGAGCACATTATTACCACACTTTAACCGAGTTATTTCAACGATAAATGATCAGTTAGTGATGGTGGGAGAGCTAGGTTTAGTGGCTGTTTCTAATGATCAAGGACGGCAATGGCAGAAGTTAGACTTTATCTACGAAGGCTCCATGTTTAATGCCATATATGTTAAAAATACATTATTTGTTATGGGGTTACGGGGGCATGTGTTTAAAACTGATGCCAGTCTGATAAACTGGACCGAAATCTCATTACCTGTAACCTCTACCATTAATGGAGTCATGCTAAAAAAAGACGGTAACCTTCGTCTCGTCGGTAATGCTGGGGCGGTTATTGATGTAACCTTAGAGGGTAAAAGCCAACTGATTGAGCAGCACCAAGGTGAGAATTTAGTGTCGATAGCTCGAGATCCCCAAGGTCATATCTGGATTGCTGGTACCAAAGGCCTCTTTAAACAACAATAATAGGATCTTATGATGTTAGAAAAATTAGTTTATAGATTAGAATCCTTTTTATTCAGGCGACGTGCATTCATCATCATACTGTTTATTTTGACCACCATTTTCTTGGCATTTCAAGCCAGTAATTTGAAAATGGATGCGGCTTTTATCAAGAATATTCCGCTCAATCACAGTTACATGAAAACCTATTTAAAGCATCAGAATGACTTCGGTGGTGCCAATAGCATTATGGTCGCCGTTGAGGACACCAGTGGTGATATTTTCAATAAAAACTTTTTCGATGCGTTAAAGAATGTCCATGACCAGCTCTTTTTCATCCCCGGTGTCGACAGAGCACAAGTCAAATCCTTGTTTTCCCCTTCCACACGTTTTACCGAAGTGGTAGAAGATGGTTTTGCTGGTGGTCCGGTCATTCCTGCCGATTTTTCTACTACCCAGGTGGGTCTTGCGGTAGTAAGAGACAATATAGAGAAAGCTGGCATAGTGGGTCGACTCATTGCTGAAGATTACTCCGCTGCGATGATCAAGGCTCAGTTGATGGATTTTGACCCCCAAACAGGACAACCACTCGATACCTTAGCGTTCGCGGCACAATTGGAACAAGAACTGCGAACAAAATATGAAAATGATCATATAAAAATTCATATCATAGGCTTTGCTAAGATGGCGGGGGATGTGGCCGATGGGGCTAAGGGTGTCATGTTGTTCTTCCTTATCGCGATTGTCGTCACCGCAATCATGGTTTATCTATTCTCTAAGTCATTTATTCTTACCTTATTGCCCTTAACTTGTAGTTTAATTGCCGTGATCTGGCAGTTAGGTTTATTGACGGTAGTGGGCTTTGGGTTAGACCCTATGTCGATACTGATCCCATTTTTAGTGTTTGCCATTGGGGTGAGTCACAGCGTACAGATGATCAATGCCGTGCGCCGTCGAGTTCTCGAAGGGGAAACAACTAAGGCCGCATCAGCACTTGCCTTCAGGAGCTTATTGATACCAGGAGGCATCGCACTTTTGTCTGATACGGTGGGATTTTTAACGCTGTTATCCATAGATATCGGTATCATCAGAGAGCTGGCAATCTCAGCTTCTCTGGGGGTTGCCGTGATCATATTGACCAATTTGATTTTATTGCCACTTATCATTTCTTATACCCAAGTATTGGCGGTCAAATCAAGTGATGCTTCAATTGAGCGTACCAACCGAGTCTGGGAGTTCTTATCTCGATTTGCGACGACAAAATATGCTATCTGGGTGTTAGTGGTGACAACAGCGTTATATGCTCTAGGCTTGCAGCAAGCTAACCTAATGAAAGTGGGTGACTTACAAGGTGGGGCACCTGCACTGCATTTTGATTCTCGCTACAATCAAGATACTTTTTATATCACAGATAAGTTTTCAATCACCACCGATGTGATGACGATTATCGTCGAAGCCTTCCCTGAAGCTTGTACTTACCATTCGGTACTAACACAAATAGATGAATTTGAATGGTTAATGAGTAACACCCCAGGGGTTGAAACCACTGCCAGTTTGGCGTCGGTTGCAAAGCGAGTTAATGCAGGTTTCAATGAAGGCAATCCCAAATGGCAGGTTTTACCTCGGACTACAGCGAGTCTGGTTCAAGCAGTTGGGCGTGTACCAACAAGCTCTGGGCTACTCAATAGTGACTGTTCCGTCATGCCTATTTATCTTTTCTTGAAAGATCACAAGGCAGAGACTATTGAAGTTGTGATCGATAAAGTGAAAGCATTATCTGCAACGATGAATAATGATAAGTTACAGTATAAACTTGCATCTGGACCAGTTGGTGTCATGGCCGCAACAAACGAGGCAGTAGCCGCCGCTCAATTACCTATGATGTTATATGTCTATGGGGCGGTATTTTTTCTCTGCCTGATTAGCTTTAGATCTCTTAAAGCGACAATATCGGTCATCTTACCTTTATATGTGGTTTCTACCTTGGCTCAAGCGTTGATGACACAACTCGACATCGGCTTAGCGGTAAGTACCTTACCTGTTATTGCATTAGGGGTCGGGATTGGTGTTGATTATGGCATTTACATTCTTTCAACGATGTCAGGCAGACTTCGAGAGGGAATGCCAGTGCAAAAGGCTTATTATGAAGCATTAATTGAGCGAGGCAGTGCGGTTGTTTTTACCGGGCTCACTCTGGCAATTGGTGTTAGCACCTGGTTTTTTTCGGCGCTTAAATTTCAGATGGATATGGGAATACTGCTAACATTTATGTTTTTAGTCAATATGTTAGGAGCCATAATTATTTTACCAGCAATAGGGGCGGTTATCTGGCGAAAACCCAGGGCGGCATAAGTTAATAGGGAGCTTCGGCTCCCTTTTTATTGCTCTGAAAGTGAATAGTTACGCTGAAATGCCGATTTGTTTTTCATCTAAGGGATACAAATATCCTTGTAATTGGTTTTAAGTCGGATCGACTGTTAAAATAATTCTCGAAATATGGCGGATTTAGTAATAAACTTCGCCAATGATCTAGATCACACTATGTTGATGGGTCATTTGTAACAAGCATCCCCCCAAATTATAAGAACGCTGCTATAGAGCCTTAAAAGGAAACAGCAACATGGCCTTGAAAGATGCAATGCCTTCAGTAGTACTCGAAAACGTAGTTAACCTGATTCATGTAAAAGTTCCTACAACGCAAGCAAAGCAGGTCGAGCAGTTTGCTACCTGTCTGTATGCGCACATGTCGAAAGATGATCTTCAGTCCCGTAATGACAGCGATCTTTATGGTGCAGTATTAAGTCTGTGGAATGCTGCGAATATGACCGTAAAAGGTGAGTCACATATTCGGGTTTTTAATCCCAGTCAGTCGAAGCATGGTTGGCAATCAACACATTCTGTCATCGAAATCATTCAACCTGATATGCCCTTCTTAGTTGACTCTGTTGGTATGGCGCTCAATCGTATGGGCATAACTACTCATATGATGCTGCATACTCCTTTGTCGATTAAGCGAACCAAAAATGCTATCACCCAAGTTATCTATGGTGACGACGGCAAAGGCAAACTAGAAAAAGTTGCCGTATTTATCATCGAGATCGACAGACTCAGTAGTAAAGATGATATTGAACAAATAGAAAAAGAAATAGCATCGGTTCTGGCTGATGTTGCAGCTTCGGTTAATGATTGGGATATCATGTCCAGTAAGCTAGAGGAAACGATTAAAGATCTCACTATTCGCCCATACCCAGGTGAAAAGCAAGAGCTTAAAGAGGCTATTGATTTCCTTAACTATTTGAATAATCATCACTTCACCTTATTAGGGTATCGTCGATATAACCTACATAAAGTTGAAGGTGATCTAGAGCTTATCCCTGATATGTCATCAAGCCTGGGGTTAATGAACATAACGGGTAAATCTCAACCAGATACTGGATTGTTATTATCTGATTTTTTGGAGAGTGCACGAAAAGAAGCGTTAGATCATAGCTTGTTACTGCTCACTAAGAGCAGTGAAAAAAGCCGGGTGCATCGACCTGCTTATGTGGACTATATTGGTGTTAAGCGCTTCGATAAGCAAGGAAATGTCATCGGGGAAGATAGATTTTTAGGCCTTTATGCCTCTAATTTGTATAACCGCAGTCCTCGCGAAATCCCATTATTGGCCGAAAAAGTGCAGCGTGTGCTGGACCGCTCAGGTTTAACACCTCGCTCCCACGATTATAAAGCCTTGATGCATATACTTGAGACCTTGCCAAGAGATGAACTCATTCAGTGTAATGTTCAAGACTTGGCTTATGTTGCTCACGGCGTACTTGAGATGCAAGACAGGGATAAATTAAAGCTGTTTGTGCGTAAAGATTGCTTCGGACGTTTTTTCTCCTGTTTAGTCTATGTGTCTAAAGACAGATATAACACTAAATTACGTGAAGATACTCAACGTATTTTGGCTCAGCATTTTAAGAGCAATGCCGAGGTTGAGTTTACGACTTATTTTTCTGAATCGACACTTGCGCGTACTCATTACATAGTGAAAGTCGACAATAACAGTATGGATGTAGATGTGGCTGCCATTGAAAATAATTTAACTGAAGCTGCTCGTTCTTGGGAAGATAAGCTTAATGATTCTCTCAACAGTGCCCGTGGTGAAGAGTCTGGTAATAGGCTAATGAAGCGTTATCTCACTGCATTTCCACGTAGCTATCAAGAAGATGTATTACCTAGCTCAGCCGTTGTGGACCTTTTGCAACTGGAGGCATTAGATGATGCTCATAAATTGGGCATGCTCTTTTATCTACCGCAAGAAACAGCGTTGAATAAAAGTAAAGTGCGCTTAAAGTTGTTTCATAAAGATGAGCCGATCCATCTTTCAGATGTTTTGCCGATGCTGGAAAACTTCGGCCTTAGAGTGATCAATGAACGTCCCTATGAAATAAAAACCGCCAATGGTGATACTTATTGGATTTTAGACTTTCTAATGACCGTTCAGGGTTCGAGCACTGAAAATGTTACTGAGAGTCAAGATAGGTTTCAGAATGCGCTTTTGCAAGTGTGGAAAAAACAGCTGGAAGATGATGGTTTTAATCGTTTAATCTTAGCAACTGGCTTAACTGGACGTGAAGTCTCTATACTTAGGGCTTATGCTAAATACATGCGTCAAATCGATGCAACTTTTAGCCAAGCGTATATTGAAGAGACATTTACTCGTTATCCTCAGCTTGCCGATCTCTTAGTTAAGATGTTTATTCGTAAGTTTAATCCTAAACTTAAGACCCGCACCTTAGGTAAGTTTTTTGAACAGATAGATCTACGTTTAGATGATGTTTCCAGCTTAGATGATGACAGGATAATTCGTCGTTATTTAGATCTGATTAATGCCACGTTAAGGACTAACTTTTATCAGACTGCTGATGATGGTGCCGTTAAGTCTTATGTATCATTTAAGTTTTCACCAGAAGACATTCCTGAGATGCCACGTCCACTGCCAAAATTTGAGATATTTGTCTACTCTCCAAGAGTAGAAGGTGTGCATCTTAGAGGGGGGAAAGTGGCCCGTGGTGGCTTACGTTGGTCTGATAGACGTGAAGATTTTAGAACCGAAGTACTGGGTTTAGTCAAAGCGCAGCAAGTTAAGAATACCGTGATTGTTCCCGTTGGAGCAAAAGGTGGATTTGTTTGTAAGCAGCTTTCAACAGACGGTGACCGCGAAGCGTATTTCTTGGAAGGCCAAGCATGTTATCAAATATTCATTCGTGGTTTGCTCGACATTTCAGATAACATCATTGAAGGTGCAGTTATCCCACCAAAAAATGTGGTCCGTCATGATGATGATGACCCCTATCTTGTTGTTGCTGCGGATAAAGGTACGGCGACTTTCTCCGATATAGCCAACAGTATCTCAGAGGAGTACGGTTTTTGGCTAGGTGACGCATTCGCCTCCGGAGGCAGTAATGGCTACGATCATAAGAAGATGGGGATCACGGCTCGCGGTGCATGGGAATCCGTTAAACGTCATTTCCGCGAAATTGGTATCGATTGTCAAACAACAGATTTTACCTGCTTAGCTATTGGAGATATGGCGGGTGATGTATTTGGCAACGGCATGTTGCTTTCGGAACATATTGGTCTTGTTGCGGCGTTTAACCATTTGCATATCTTTATCGATCCAAAACCTGATGTATCATCCAGTTATAAGGAACGTGCTCGTTTATTCGACCTGCCTCGTTCTAGTTGGGAGGATTATAATAAGGAATTGATCTCTAAAGGGGGAGGAGTATTTTTGCGCTCGGCGAAGAAGATCCCTCTATCTTCAGAGATGATGGAGATGTTAGGCACCAAGAAGACGTCGATGATACCGACAGAGCTACTTAAAGAGCTGTTGAAGATGAATGTCGACCTTATTTGGAATGGCGGTATTGGTACATATGTGAAGGCATCGACTGAAACTCATGTGGAAGTGGGTGATAGAGCGAATGATGCGCTGCGTGTCAATGGTGACGAGCTTAGAGCAAGGATCATAGGTGAAGGTGGTAACTTAGGTTGTACTCAGTTAGGTCGTATTGAATATGCTATTCATGGTGGCCGCATGAATACTGATTTTGTCGATAATGTTGGTGGTGTCGATTGTTCTGATAATGAAGTGAATATTAAAATTTTGCTCAATTCTTTGGTCGCTGATGGGGAGATGACACTTAAACAACGTAATCGTCTTTTGGTTGAAATGACCGATGAAGTGGGTCGAATAGTTCTTCAAGATTGTAGCGATCAGACCAGAACCATCTCCATGACTCAGATCAATGGTGCCAGCCAGTTAAAAGAGCAGATCCGCTTCATTCATTATCTAGAAAAAAATGGCAAACTAGATAGAGGGCTTGAGTTCCTCCCCTCAGAAGATGAACTTACAGAGCGATTATCGAATGGTAAATCATTGACTAGACCTGAATTGTCAGTATTAATAGCCTATGCCAAAATGGTGCTTAAAGAGCAATTTTTGACACCGGAAATCACCGATGATCCCTTCCTAAGTCAATTATTAATTGCTTATTTCCCACGGCAATTACAGCAAAAATACAGTGATCGTATGGCTGCTCATCCTTTACGCGCTGAAATTATCGCAACCTCATTGGCAAATGAGTTAGTTAATGATCTGGGGTTTAATTTTGTTCAACGTATGAAAGATGAGACCGGAGCTTCAGTCGCAGAAGCCGCAATTTGCTATACCATGTCTCGTGAAGTATTTGGTTTAGCAGATTTAACTAAAGAGATCACCTCACTCGATGGTATTATCTCGGCAGTAGTACAAGGGGAGATGTTACACTTACTGCGTCGTAATATTCGTCGAGCCTGTCGTTGGTTTCTGCGTCATCGTAATCGCAGTTACAGCATTGAGCAGTCGGTTGCGTTTTTTACGCCTGTGTTCGTAGACTTAAAAGCGAATGTTCATACTTACATGGTAGAGGCTGAAGTTGAAGAGATACAAGCTGAAATTGCGGCACTCGTAAAAGAGGGGGTCAATGAAACTATAGCGACGAATGTGGTTAACATGAGCACATTATTCTCTGCACTGGATATAGCTCAAATTGCCGAGTTAGAAAGTAAGCCTATTGCACTGGTCGCACAGACCTATTTTAGGTTAGGTGCACGTGTTGATTTACATTGGTTCCTTGAGCAGATCAATGAGCAACCTGTCGCGAATCATTGGCAAACTTTGGCTAGAGCGGCATTTAGAGAAGAGTTAGATTGGCAACAGCGCTCACTGAGTTCTGTGGTACTTAGATCATGTACCTCTACCTGTGACGCTGATACTATCATTAATCAGTGGATAGACTCTAATCAAGTCTTGTTGGAGAGATGGTTCCATATGATCGCAGACTTTAAAATTTCGCAAAGCCATGAGTTTGCTAAGTTCTCAGTCGCTTTACGTGAGTTAAATCTTTTAATTCTTCATTGTGAAGGTTAAAAATAATAATGATATCAACAACCCTGGCAATGGCCGGGGTTTTTTCGGTCTAGGAGAAAACATGTTTTACAAAATCGCCCAAAAAGTCATGTTTCAGATGGATCCTGAGATAGCACACAATACTGCACTCAACAGTCTTAAATTCACGGCGAATAGCCCATTAAATTGTTTCTACGCCCAAAAGTTAGAGCAAGTACCTGTTGAATTTATGGGGATAATTTTCCCTAATCCTGTCGGTTTAGCCGCGGGTATGGACAAAGATGGTGAATGTATTGACGGTTTTCATGCTATGGGTTTTGGTCATATTGAAGTTGGCACCGTAACACCTAAGCCACAGCCAGGGAATGAACAACCCCGCCTATTTAGGTTAAAGCCGGCGAAAGCCATAATTAATCGTATGGGGTTTAATAATAAGGGGGTCGATAATCTTATTGCCAACCTTAAACAGGCAAAATCTGGGGCGCTTGTTGGCGTCAATATTGGTAAGAATAAAGATACACCAGTAGAGCAGGGTAAGGATGATTACCTTATCTGTATGGATAAAGTGTACCCTTATGCGGCATATATTGCTGTCAATATCTCCTCTCCTAATACACCCGGTTTGAGAAGCTTACAGTATGGGGATCTGCTTGATGATCTATTAAACTCATTGAAACAGAAGCAGAAAGATCTGGCACAAGAGCATGGGAAATATGTGCCACTTGCATTAAAAATTGCGCCAGATTTAACGCCAGATGAAATTGAAAAAATTGCTGATTCTCTTATTCGTAATAAATTCGATGGGGCTATTGCGACAAATACAACTTTGAGCCGTGATGGTGTTATCGGACTTGTTAATGCAAATGAAGCTGGAGGGCTAAGTGGTAAGCCATTGAATTCATTGTCTACATCTGTAATAAAGCAACTTTCAGATTGTCTGAAAGGTGAGATCCCGATCATTGGTGTTGGTGGGATTAACTCAGCATCTGATGCGCTAGATAAATTTGATGCCGGGGCTGTGATGGTTCAAATATTTTCAGGATTTATTTATCAGGGGCCAGAATTAATTAAAAATATTGTCAATGCTTATCGAGTTAGATAATTAAAAGATCATTATTAGATCTGTTTTTAATTACGCGATCTAAATTTGATCGCGTGTGATCGATATAATATGATGTTAACTTTATTAATTTATTTTAATTATATTTTGATATTGAGTAAAATATCATCTATTATCAGATTGTAATTCATATGACAGGTAAACATTATGTTATTAATGCCAAAAAGGGATTGGCAGTGGAAATATAATGATACGTATAGAGTGTTAAGCGTTTCATTAGGTTCAGAGATGGAGTTTTTGACCCCTTATAAAATTAAAAATTTAATTCCTGATGCTTTGACTGAATTAGAGTTTAATGTTGAGCATGCAAAATTTTATATTGAATTTCTAGATTTTATTTCAAAGTCATTAAATATATCGGAGGCTTTGAAAGTTCAATTAGCGCTCAATGCCACTGCTGCTCATTTTTTATTAAAGCCACAAATGCCTAGGTCATGGTTTTTTACTGCCAGTAGTATGTGTGTCTTTAGTGGGCTCGGTAAAGTTTTCCAACTGTCTTGTCAGGGACGTAATGCACAAGTTTTGGTCATTGAGACGAGTATTCAAGCCTCATTGGTGATGTTGTTGGATAAAGAGTTAAAGCTAAATGATAGTAAATCACTCTGTCAGTTCGAATGTATTAAGGTTATGCATGATAGACTGCATCCCATTCTTGTTAATAGGCATATTGTTGCAGCATAATTTACTCTTTTTTATGTCGCTTTCACTTCCATTTCCTATCTAGTTCCCAGCTTAAGTAAGTCCTGTATCTTCATCAGGCTTGATTTTCCTTGCATCATACAAAATTTCTAGTTACCCATTATTATTTCTCGTTATCTTTAGCTTGTGTGATATGAATATTTATAGATAATATTTTTGAAGCGAATAATTTGTAGGAATTACTTAATATTTTATAGAGTAGGGTGATTTTAATTTGAGATTGATATATAGAAGATAAAAATTAAAGAATTGGTTGCGGGAGCTGGATTTGAACCAACGACCTTCGGGTTATGAGCCCGACGAGCTACCATACTGCTCCATCCCGCGTCCGGATGACCTAAACACTAGATGAATGAATTGAAGTTTAACTTCTTTCAATTAAAGAATGGGTTGCGGGGCTGGATTACTTGTTATAAAAGCAGGGCAACGACCTTCGCCTTGATGTTATAAACAGTTGAGCCTGACGAGTTACCATACTGCTCCATCCCGCGTCCTATTTTTGCTTTAAGTGATAAAATAAATAATCGTTATAAAACGTTTGTTTATCTCCTCTGTCAAAGCGGAGCGAACTATATCGACATGGGTTGTTCATTGCAAGCCTGATTTAAGATAAAATGCTTAGCCGTTCATAAATAAAGCGAAGCGAGCGGTGTTTGTACAGGCTCAATGGTCACCGCTGGAATAATCTCCATGAGAGGCAATAACTTTTTATCATTTCAGTACTCATCAAGGTATAATGCTGGATTAATTTTTACTGTGTACCTATCTATACGATGTTAAATTTTTTTGCTGCGGCTCCTAGGGGCTATGAATATGCGTTATCACTTGAGTTAGCTGAGCTGGGAGCCTCTGGAATTAAAGAGAGTGTGGCTGGAGTCTATTTTACGGCATCTCTTGAACTGGGTTATCGAATTACGCTTTGGTCACGTTTGGCGAGTCGTATCATTTTCGTCATACATAAAGGACCATGTGAGTCACCTGAGCAGCTCTATAATGCTGCTTATGGTATAGATTGGCAGATGCAGTTTTCTAATCGCAGCACATTTAGCATCGATTTTCATGGTCAAGGCGGTTTCATCAATAACACCATGTACGGTGCTCTTAAGATAAAAGATGCCATCGTCGACCGTTTTCGCGACGATGATTTTTCAAGACCTGATGTCTCTCGCCACGATGCAGATTTTCGAATTGACGCACACTATCGTCGTGGTGAAATCACCATAGGTTTGAATTTCTCCGGACCTGCTCTACATAAGCGGGGTTATCGTTCGACCACAGGTGAAGCTCCTTTAAAAGAGAATCTTGCCGCAAATATGCTGGTGCGAAGCGGGTGGAAAAAAGAGCCTGTTTCACTACTTGATCCTTTTTGTGGTAGTGGCACTATCTTAATTGAAGCAGCCATGATGGCCTGTGACATTGCGCCGGGCCTTCATCGTGAACGCTTTGGTTTTGAGCATTGGTTGAGACATAACGATAAATATTGGCAAGAATTACTCAATGAGGCTCGTGCCAGAGCTTCTATTGGTATTACCCGCTGTACTATTAAATTTTATGGGTCTGACATAGAGCCTCATCTCATCTCTATCGCTAAACAAAACGCAGAGAATGCGGGTGTGACTGAATTAATCGAATTTAGTGTTAGTGATGTCTTAGAAGTAAAAGTGCCGGAAGCATCGGGTTACCTTATCAGTAACCCTCCTTACGGTGAACGTTTAGGTACTGTTACTGAGTTGCTTCAGCTTTATTATCAGTTGGGTGATAAGTTTAAATCTGAGTTTGGTGGCTGGAAAATCGCCATGCTCAACAGTGATAAAGAGCTTTTATCCGCCTTGAAGCTTAAAGCTGATAAACAGATGAAAATGAGTAATGGTCCGCTTGATTGTGCATTTAATCTCTATACTGTTCATGCTGAGAATACTCGCCGCGTCGATCCTGACAATATCAAAATAGAGGGTGATGTTAGCGATATTGCCGTGCCTTTCGCTAATCGAATTAAGAAAAATTATAAGCAACTTAAGAAGTGGGCTAAGAAAGAGGGGATCGACAGTTACCGTATCTATGATGCCGATTTACCGGATTATAAAGTTGCTATCGATAAATACCTAGATTATGTGGTTATACAAGAATACACCGCACCAATGGATATTCCTGAGTCGGTAACCAAGCGTCGTCTGACAGATGTGCTTATCGCTTTACCGAGTGCGATAGGCATCGATCCTAAGAATATTATCTTGAAGAAGCGTGAGCGTCAAAAAGGCACTAACCAGTATGAGAAACTCTCAACGACTAAGCTTGAACTTATCACTAGCGAATATGGCGCAAAGTTTAAGTTAAACCTTAAAGAGTATCTGGATACGGGGCTTTTTCTCGATCATCGTCTCACCCGTAAACTGGTGGGTGAAAAGTCTAAGCATCGCGATGTCTTAAACCTGTTTGCCTATACGGGGACGGCTTCAGTACATGCAGCACTGGGTGGGGCTAAAACGGTTACGACCGTAGATATGTCTAAAACCTATATTAATTGGGCTAAAGAGAACTTTGCCTTAAATGGTTTAAATGACAAAAAGTATTCATTTGTACAGGCCAACTGTTTGACTTGGATCAAACGTACCCATGAGACCTATGATTTCATTTTTATTGATCCACCAACTTTTTCTAACTCAAAGCGCATGGAAGACTCCTTCGATGTACTGCGTGATCATGTTGCTTTACTGACTGACTTAATTAAAATACTCAGGCCTGATGGTGAGATAATTTTCTCCAATAATAAGCGTAAGTTTAAGATGGAGACTGCAGCCCTTGAAGCGGTTGGTATCAAGGTTAAAAATATCGACAGTCAAACTTTACCTATGGATTTTAAGCGTAACCCACAGATCCATAACACTTGGCTGCTAACCCATGCCGAGTAAGTCTTATATTTTGTTCCACACTGATTCCTGCCATTTATGTGAGTTAGCGGAACAGCTGATTGAGACAAGTGGCGTCTTATATATTAAAACAGATATCTGTGATGATGAAAAACTAGTTGAACAATATGGCATTCGTATCCCAGTGTTAAAACAGGTAAATTCTCAAAGTGAGCTAAATTGGCCATTTAATGAGAATGTATTAAATAAATTTTTAGGAGCTTAAATTGAGTCTTGTTCGTATTAATAGTGGCTCTCTAGCCTATGGTTACACCCCACTATTACAAAAAGCCGACTTTACCATCGAACCGGGTGAGCGTGTCTGTATCGTAGGCCGAAATGGTGCCGGTAAGTCCAGTTTGATGAAAGTCTTAAGCGGTGATGTATTACTCGACGAAGGTGAATTTAATATTGCCACCGATGTTAAGGTGAGTCGTTTACAGCAAGATCCACCCAAAGCCGACCAAAGCTCTGTCTACTCCTATATATCCGCGGGTCTTAAAGAGATTGGTGAGAAGCTCGAGCGTTATCATCAATTAGCCCACGATGTTGGCACCGCTGATCCAGTGCAAATGGAGCGTATGCTTAAGCAAATGGAGCGTTTGCAGGAAGATATTG
This sequence comes from Shewanella sp., assembly GCA_037132815.1. GTDB lineage: Bacteria > Pseudomonadota > Gammaproteobacteria > Enterobacterales > Shewanellaceae > Shewanella. Next base: position 7,026 of record JBAHZX010000002.1, on the reverse strand, counting down.
ATCATCACAATGGTTGGCAGTTAGACAGCCGTATCAACCAGAACTGTGAACTATTGGGACTAGACCCAGATAGTGCCTTAACTGAGTTGTCAGGTGGCTGGCAACGTAAGGTCGCCTTGGCCAGAGCTTTGGTGAGCGAGCCAGACCTGCTATTGCTCGATGAACCCACTAACCATCTGGATATTGATACTATCGAATGGCTAGAGCAATTTCTGTTAAGTTACAAAGGTGCCATCGTGTTTATTAGTCACGATAGGGGCTTTATTCAGCGTATGGCAACACGTATAGTTGATCTCGATCGCGGTGTCATCACTTCCTGGCCTGGTAATTATCAGACATACCTCGATGGAAAAGCAGAATGGTTGCGCGTCGAAGCCGAGCAAAATGCATTGTTTGATAAGCGATTAGCAGAAGAGGAAACCTGGATCCGTCAAGGAGTTAAAGCGAGGCGTACACGCAACGAAGGTCGTGTTCGAGCATTAAAAGCTTTGAGAGTCGAACGTATGGCCCGTCTTAATCGACAAGGCGGTGCCAAGATGGCTGTGGCGGATACCGATCGCTCCGGTAAGCTTGTATTTGATATCGAAAACCTCAACTACAACCTACCAGATAAGAATTTAGTGAAGGATTTCACCTCGGCTGTGATGCGCGGTGATAGAATTGCGCTGATTGGTCCTAATGGTTGTGGTAAATCAACCTTAGTAAAACTCTTAATTGGCCAACTTGAGGCTCAATCGGGTAGTATCAAGGTTGGGACTAAGCTCGAAATTGCATACTTCGATCAGTACAGAGAAGCACTTGACCCTGATAAAACAGTGGAAGAGAATGTAGGTGAAGGTAAGAAAACGGTCACTATTAATGGCCAAGATCGGCATATTTTGAGTTATCTTCAGGATTTTCTTTTTTCACCTATGAGGGCAAGAACCCCAGTCAAAGCACTCTCTGGTGGTGAGAAAAATCGTTTATTGCTAGCCCGTTTGCTTTTAAAGCCAGCTAACTTGATTATTCTTGATGAGCCAACTAACGACCTTGATATCGAGACCCTGGAATTGTTAGAGTCCTTGTTGACAGATTATAAGGGAACTTTACTTTTAGTCAGTCATGACAGGGCTTTTATCGATAATACTGTGACCAGTAGTTGGTGGTTCACTGGTAACGGTGGCTGGAGTGAATATGTAGGTGGTTATGAGGATGCAGTGTCTCAGGGGGCTAAATTCTATTCTGAGGAACCTCAAGAGACAAAGGGTGTCCAATCTCAAAAGGTTGACACTAAAGAAGTTAAATTAGCTGCAAAACCTAAGGTAGAGAAGAAGTTATCTTATAAACAACAACGTGAACTCGAAGCGCTACCTGCTAAAATGGAGCAATTAGAGCAAGAGGTTGAAACTTTGCAAGAGATGGCCAGCGCGCCAGACTTTTATGCTAAAGATCAAAATAAAGTTAATCTTCATCTTGGTCAGTTAGCCGAGAAAGAACAAGAGTTGGAAGTTTGCTTTGAGCGATGGGAAGAGCTTGAATCGCTCAAGTAATAACAAAATCAAACGAGAATTAGTCACGGGAATAGCGTTAATGAAGTTTAAATTGGATAAAGCTCTATCATTAGTTGCAGTAGGTGTAATTGGTACCTTACAGGGTGCTCATGCTGCATCAGTCTATGAAATTAAAAACTTAGACGATATCTATCTTCAACAAGATTCTGAGAGTGCAGCATTGATCGGCACTCTCAGTGGTAATAGAAGTGGCTATGGTATGGCAATTAATGCCGATGGTGAATCATTGGGCATCGCTAAGGGAAAGAAGTATCTTAGCGTGTCAGAGGACGACGATGGTGTTATTGATATCGAAGACGGTATAGCACCGGAAGAGACCATTATTTTTTCTATTGATACGTCTATTATTGCCAACAATTTCACCTTTACCTCTGATAAAAACGACCAAACATCTACACCTTGGTTACCGACTTTTATTAGTATCAATGGCACTACCAACCCCAGTTTAACGGATGAAGATGATTCCGATACTATTAATTCGGTTGATGCCTACTTTTTCGGTATCAACGATTCAGGGACCAAAGTAGGTTCGATGAGCTCTGAAGAACTCACAGAGCCTTATGAAGGCACTAACGAAGATCAAGAGTTCTGGTACTACCGAGATTTCGAAAAGCGCGGTTTCGTTATCAATGCCGATGGTGTCGAGACGGCTCTGATCCCTCCTTTTACCGAGTATGTCAATGACGATGGAATAGTTAACATAGGGGGGTATTCAGTTGCAGTCAAAGTCAATTCAACTGGGCTAGTTGTGGGCTATGCTGGTACTGAATTATCAAGTAATTCTGAAGATTATCTCGATGACTGTATCGAAAATGATACATACCCTTTAGATATCTGTGTGCAGAGCCTGCAGTTTCCCTATGATGATTACGATAACTCATACATTGACTACCAAATTCGTGGTTATGTCTGGCAGTTAAATACCGCAAATACAGCAGTTATAAGTGAGGCTGAATTACCATTAGGATTAACTCCTGATGATGATTACACTTACATATATACCGCTCAAGCTCTAGGGGTTAATAGTGAAGGGACTGTCGTAGGACGATCTTATGTCTATCGTGATGATGATGAGGACGAGCTAGCTTATGATGCTGCATATTGGACTAAGAATTCTGATAATGAGTATGAATATAACTGGGTAGAAATGATAGATGATAGATATGAATCTATTGCTTACGACATCAATGATCATGGAATTTTAGTCGGTAGTTATAAGCAATATTTAGAAGGATATACCAGAGATAAATTCTTCTATTTCGATACCAACGGTACTGAAGACATAGTGACTCCCCATGATTTTAGCAGTAGCACTACGATTTCAGACTTAAGCAGTAAGCCAAAAGATATTAACAATAAAGGGCAAGTAGTTGGTTATATCGAAACCACCTTCGATAAAGAAATAGCGCGGCCGAAGGCGGGCTTTCTCTATGATTTAGATACCGACGAATTTAGTAATCTTAACGAGTTGTTAACGTGTGAGTCTAAAGGGTTCGAGGAGGTCGAGGGCAAATGGGAACGCAGGCAGGTTTCAATTCAAGATGGGACCGGTAAGATCCTAACCTATAATGAAGACCTATTGATTGTCGAGGCTAACAGTATCAATGAAGATGGGATAATTGTCGGAACTGTATCAGTGCGTAAGCCTGAGTATGAATTTGACTTATATGGTGACCTAGTCATTGGTGACAATGGCCTGCCTATATTCGAAGTGGATGGATTTGGAAACCCACTCACTTCATATTTGCCGCGCATGGTCGTACTTGAGCCTATTGATATAGAAGTGTCTGATGCATGGCTATCGGAAAATGACTGTGTCGACGATGATGACGATGATGCAGATTATGAACGTTTAGGTGCCGCCAGTTTTGGCTGGCTATTTACTTTACCTTTACTCTGGGTCCGCCGTCGCAATCTAAAAAAATAGTACATTGTATTTTATTTATCGCCATTGATGATGAGTAGCAACTTTTATAGAATAAAGTTATAAAAAAGTCGAGGCAATAGCCTCGACTTTTTATTCAAAATACTTAATAGTTTAAAACTCAGCCATGTAAATTGGTTGAGTTTTAATTGAACTTAAATTATCAAAGTCATAAAAATAGAGCCTAGAATCTCGTGGTATCTGTGAAGATACCGACTTTTAAATTTTTAGCACTGTAGATCTCACGTCCATCAACTTCCATGGTAGCGTCAGCAATTCCCATGGTGAGTTTACGGTAAAATTTTCGCTTAATTGTCAGCTTATAGGTTACCTTCTTTGCATCGGGAAGCACTTGGCCAGTAAATTTAACCTCTCCTACACCTAGAGCGCGTCCTTTTCCTTCAGCGCCCTCCCAACCGAGGAAGAAACCTACCAGCTGCCACATTGCATCCAGACCTAAGCAACCCGGCATAACAGGATCATTTTCGAAGTGGCAGCCGAAAAACCACAATTGTGGATCGATATCCAATTCAGCAACAATTTCACCTTTTCCGAATTCACCACCATCGGCATTTATCTTAATGATACGATCGATCATCAACATATTGTTTATTGGCAGACGTGGCGAGTTTTTACCTAATAGCTCAGCATGACCACAGGCGATAAGTTCTTCTTTACTGAAACTGTTTGCATTACTCATTGATTCATTTCACTCCAATAATATGAGATGTCAAGATTAGCGAACACGTGTACGCTAAACAACTCCGATCAGCTAGAAAACTTAAATTTTTGGATCAATTTCTCAAAAAATGTACTTTCTTCATTAGAATAGCCTGCCAAATTTGCTAACCGACTTTGGACCAGACCATAGAGTGAGTCTGCTGGGAAATTATTATTTTCATCAGCAACGCCAGCCGTGACCTTCATTAAGAGTTCAACGGCTTCATCGATATGAACGATTTGGAATAGGCTAAACTTTTTAGCTTCAATTGCAGTGACGAGTTTTGCTGATAGATTGAGTTGTTGGGTGTTAGCTTTGGGAATGATAACTCCCTGAGAACCTGTGAGTCCACGACGTTCACATAAATTAAAGAAGCCTTCGATTTTCTCATTGACGCCACCAATGGCTTGTATTTGACCGAATTGATCTATGGCACCAGTAGCTGCAATACTTTGATTTATCGGTTTTTCTGTGATGGCTGAGATTAAACTGCAATACTCAGCAAGGGATGCACTGTCTCCATCGATTTCTTGATAGGATTGTTCGAAGACTATGTTAGCATTTAAGTGTAGTGGGGCATCTTTACCAAAGATACGATAGAGGCAAGAAGATAAAATCATCATTCCCTTAGCATGAATATTCCCCCCCAGTTCAGATTTTCTCTCTATATCGGCAACCTCACCATCACCATAATGAACCGAAGCGGTAATACGTGCAGGCTCTCCGTAGCAGTATTCAACCGTTTCGAGTACGGTTAGGCCATTGATTTGGCCAATCCTCTCACCTTCAGTTGGTAAGTTTATAAATTTATCATCGAAGTTTTGTGCTGACAGTGTCTCAGAGGCATTATGGCGCAGATGATAACGTGTCAATGCGTAGATGATATCGTTATCTGAAATTTTTGGTTTATCACAATATGCATGAGCCTGAGATATGAGTTGTCCCATTTGAGATGAAAGTAAGGTTAGGCGTCGCTGATGATCGGCTAATCTGGCACTGTACTGAAACAAGGGGGCTAAGGCTGATTGAGATAGAGACACTTGATTGAGCGCCGCAACAGAAACTAACCAGTTGCCATATTCTTTCTCGCTGTGACTAGTTAAATCGAGTTCATAGCTCATTTCCCCCAGAAGAGGAAAGTGAGTAGAAAATTGACTATCTTCTATCCAGCAGGTGCTATACAGAGTACTACTGCCTACGAGTACAATCTTGCAATTAAGGGGCACTGGTGGAAGCAGAGAATGGATTTGGTAGACTTTAGCGGATAAAATATTGAATAGCAGATCCCACAAACCTTCTCTTTTCCACAGCGACTCAGCACAAATAAACAAAGTATGGCACTGAGCCAAAGCCCCAGCCTGATATTGGAGTTTATTTAGGTGATCTGCATTAATGGATTGCTGACTGGTATTTAATAGTCGACCAATTAAATCACTGCGTTTAATATTGCCCGATAGGTAACGGTAATTTTGCGTTTTATGGCTGAACACTGCCTGTTGGCTTGGTTCATCCTTTACTCGTTTTTTGCCGTCTAGCCACTGAGATTTAGGAGTATTGCTATCATTTGAACCTATGAGTTGCAGAGCAGCTTTGTTAGCTTGTTGGCTGGCTAATGCGTCAATGAATGCTTTCCTATCTATACCTGCAATATCTGCGAGATACATGTGCTGGTGAGCCGTTTTAGTCAACAGTGTGAAAGCATCAATGACTCTCTCTTGGCCTAACAACAGGTTTTTCTTTTCATTTTTTAGTGTCGAAAGTACAGGGAGGTTATGCTGAGGCGTTAATGATGACAATGGAATGACGTTTGGATTCATAGAAACAGTAGCTACTTAAAAAATAGAAATCAGGATTTTGAATATTGTTATATTAGCACATCAACGCTATCGCCCATATTCTAATTGAGACGAGTCTCTATCGCTATGGAACATTAGCCCTAACTTGGGTTGCCACTATTTATCGTTAAATTTTCACTTGTTAGATAATCTATCTAACATATTGAACCACATAGGTTTCATATTTGCGTAATCTTCTTTTTCCCTTCTGTGAGCTTAAGCATCCCCCTCATAGTAATCAGCTATAGTGGGCCTTTCAGAGTACAATAAGCAGAAATAAGTCAATTACCTTCAATTTTGCATATGATAAATAGAACACTTATACATAATCACATAGATGAACTCTTTGGTCATGATATGCATGCTAAAAGGGTCACCTCGCTTGCTAATGCCGCTCACGGGGTGATTGAAAAGGGTTCACTCGCTATTCATGCCATTGGCGCGGGCTTAGCCCAAGCCAATAAACTTAAGCGTCAGTCTGCTATTAAACCAGTAGACCGATTACTCAGTAATACAAAGTTAAACGTCTGGCAATGACTGGACTCCTGGGTGCCTTATATTATCGGTGCACGCAAGGAGATAGTGGTCTCTCTCGATTGGGAAAGGGGTCGGTCCCGTAATAACGTAATTCAGAGCTTATTACTAGATTACGGGACTGACCCCTTTTGTAGTTCTCACACCAAAACTCAGAGTCTGTCATGAACAAACAATACCTAGTGATCGGCTTAAGCATCCCCTCATAATAATCAGCTATAGTGGGCCTTTCAGAGTACAATAAGCAGAAATGAGTCAAGGAAAGGGGTCGGTCCCGTAATAACGTAATTCAGAGCTTATTGCTAGATTACGGGACTGACCCGAATGGCACTTCCTTAAGCCGCATCTGCACGATATTTGCTCCGATGCTTTATCTCGATCATTTCATGGCGAGGGCGTGTTAAAAGTTGATAGGGCTTGGGTCTTTTTCATGGGCATGTGCGGCCTCATAGATCAAATGAC